>CAZLRQ010000040.1:0-13521 GCA_964562035.1 uncultured Rhodoferax sp.
TCTTGCGCGAAATGGCCAGTTTTGAGTCGGCCGGGGTGTCAGAAAAATCGGCTGAAGCGCCTCAAGGCTGCTGAACTTCGACCAATATTTCGTTTCGACGAAACATGGGCAGCGTCCACGGCGGGTCATAGCGCGCCAACTGCGGGTTGCCCAACGGTACCAATGGCCGGGTTTTCAGCCAGGCCAGCAGCTCTTCGGTGTGCTGCTGCACCCGGGCTTCAGAGTTGAAGCCGCTGTAACGCAATACCGCCCAGGTTTTGGCGGGCACTGCGCGCAGGGTCACCGCCTCATTTTTGGGCTGCGGCAGGGTGGCCAGCGTGTATTCGCTGGGCATCACGAAATGCACGCGCCAACGCTTGGCCCCTTGCAGCGCGGCGGGCGTACCGCTGGCCAAGGCCTGCGGCTCCAGGGTGACCGGTGCGGTCATGGCAATTTTTTGGGCTGGCCCGGCGGGCTCCAGCGTCACGGGGGCCGTCATGGCAATTTTGGTGGAGGCCTCGCCCCCCGAGGCGGCCTGACTTTGGTTGTTGCCGAAAATATAGTCGGCAATGGCCCGAAACCCTTGGCTGGAGGCCTCGTCCATGTCGCCAGCGACAAACGTTTCCGCCACGATAAAGGCCGGGTAGCGGCGCAACTCATAGGCACCGTCTTGCTTGAGCAACTCAAATTTGGGTTCTTCAACGGCCATGGCAGTGCTCCCCAGCAGCAGTCCAAGAGTCAGCGCCAGGAGGGTTCGCATGGCGGTGCTCAATGGTCTGCGTCATCATGTGCGTCCCCGGTGGGGTCGCGGGGGGCGTCCGTGGCCGCGTTGGATGCGGACTGAAAGCACATTTTTTCGCCATCCCATTGTTGGCCGCACCAGCAGCGGCCCTCGGCGTCAATCAGGCAGGTGCCAGTGCCGCAGCAGCGGGTGTCTTCGCTCATGAGTGTTCTCCGGTGTGTTTGTAAAAATACCAAGCAGTTCAAAATGTTACCAGCCAGGGGCTCGGTGTTGGCCGGACTGTCCCCTGCAACCCTATAGGGAACGGGGCATGGGGGCAACTGCGGGCCGCCATGATGACTGTTCATGCCGGTTTGCGTGTTAGCGACGGTCCTCGCGGGTCACAAAAGCTGGTAGCCTTCTGCGCGCGTTGCGCCTTGCGGCAGCTCTTCTAAATCCATCCCATTCATGCGTCAATTTTTTCATCAGTCCATTCGCCATTACCTGCTGGCCCTGCAATTTTTCACGCGCATTCCGGTCACCGGGCGCTTGGCGGCGTGGGTGGGCTTCAGCCCGGCCATGTTGCGCGCCAGTGCCGGGCATTTTCCGGGTGTGGGCTGGTTGGTGGGGGCGCTGGTGGCGGGCTTCACGGTCTGGTTGATGAACAGCCTGACGCCGGGTATTTTTGTGCCGCTGGTGGCGGCGGCCTTGGGCACGGCGCTGGGTGTGCTGCTGACCGGCGCGTTCCACGAAGACGGCTTGGCCGATGTGGCCGATGGGCTGGGCGGCACGCAAGACCGCGAGCGCGCCTTGCTCATCATGAAAGACTCGCGGGTGGGGGCGTTTGGCGCCATTGCCGTCATGCTGGCCTTGCTGTGCAAGGTGGCCTTGCTGGCGCTGCTGGGTGGGGTAAGCGCGGCCTGGCTGGGCACGGCGCTGTTTTTGGGGCATGTGGTCTCGCGCACCTGGCCGCTGTTGCTGATTCGCTGGTTGCCGCATGTGGGCGATGCCGCTGGCTCCAAGTCCAAGCCGCTGGCGGACCAGATCAGCGGGCGCAGCCTGCTGACGGCATTTTTATGGTGTTTTAGTGGGCTAGCCCTTATGGGGTATGCACAAGTAGCTACTGAATTTATAGTGTCAGAGGCCCGCCAGGCGGTATTCTGGCAGGCTATTTTGGGTGGACTCGCAGCGTCAGCCGTGGCCTGGGCGTTGATGTGGCGCTGGTTTTGGCAGCGCCTGCAGGGCTTCACGGGTGACTGCCTGGGCACCACGCAGCAGATGTGTGAGCTGGCCTTTTACCTGGGCCTGGCGCTGAGCTTGTGACCCACGGTTTCATCACGCCGGCAAAGCCCATGCCCCACCTGACCGCACCCCGAACCTTGTGGCTGGTGCGCCACGCGCAGCCGCTGCTGGCACACGGCCTGTGCTACGGCGCCACCGACGTTCCCGCCGACCCGCACGCCACCCGGCAAACTGCGCTGGCTCTGGCGCCAGAGCTGCCGCCCCACACCACCGTCCTCTCGTCAACGCTACAAAGATGTGAGCTACTGGCCCATAGCCTGCAAGGGCTAAGGCCAGATTTGGCTTATAAAGCCGATGCCCGGCTGACCGAGATGAATTTTGGCCACTGGGAAGGCCAGCGTTGGGATGCCATCCCGCGCACCGCCTACGACGCCTGGACTGCTGATTTTTCACACCACCGTTTTGGCGGCCAAGAGAGCGTGGCCGAGTTCATGCAGCGGGTGACATCGGCATGGCGTGAACTGGCCCTGTCCCCTGGCCCGGTGCTGTGGGTCACCCACGCCGGCGTCATTCGGGCGGCCACACTGTTGTCGCAAGGGGTGCACGAGGTAACGCAGGCCAGCCAGTGGCCGGCTGCGGCCCCAGTCTTTGGCGGCTGGTGCAGCTTGCCGCTGGACCCGCCGCTCAATCACCTCATCGGTTAGCCCCTGCGTTAGCCCGACTCAACGCGGTTGCGCCCGTTGGCTTTGGCCCGGTACAGCGCGGCGTCGGCGCGGGCCATCAGCGAGTCCACCGTTTCACTGTCCTTGTAGCTGGTGGTCACGCCAATGCTCACCGTGCAACCGGGGGTGCTGCCGGGCTGCGCGCACAGCCCACGAATGCGCTCGGCCACGGCCAGCGCCTCGTCCATGTCGGTTTCGGGCAGCAGCACCACAAACTCCTCACCGCCAAAGCGCCCCAACTGGTCAGAGCGACGCAGCAGGGGGGCGACTTGGCTCACAAAATCAATCAGCACCCTGTCGCCCGCCTGGTGTCCGTGCTGGTCATTGATCGCTTTGAAATGGTCCATGTCGATCATCATCAAACACAATTTGCGGCCATGTCGGTGGCAGCGTTCCAGTTCGGCACGGCAGGCGTCGTCTATGTGGCGGCGCGTGTAGGCGTTGGTGAGTGAGTCGTGGTGGGCCAGGTGCTCCAGTTCCACACGCAGGCGGTCGGTGGCCATCAGCACCGTGCTGATGGAAAACATCAGAATGCAAAAGGCAAAGCTGGTGATGTAAATCAGGTGCTGGGGCGAGGTGTCAAACAGGTCATGCGCCATGGGCCAGATGAAAAAAGCCGCCAGCCGCATGAGCTGCAGCACCGCCATGGCCAGCATCACCGTGGCGGCCAGCCAGCAGCCGAAGGTCCGGGTGCCCTGGCGGATGATCAACGCCGCATGCAGCAGAAAAATCGTGCCCACCAGCACATTGGCCAAACCCAAACGCATCACAAAATTGGGAGCAACGACGGTAAACCAAAGTTGCAGCAGCCCAAACCCCACCAGCACCGCCAGCCACGGCCCGGTGCGTGCGGCCTGGCCAAAAAAGCGCTGCGTGCCCAGGTACGACCCGTAAACCCCAAAGGCCATCAGCGTGCGTGCCAGCGCAATGCTCGCTACGTCTGGCAAGGCGTCGCGTGCGCTACCCAGCATGCCGCCGACAAACACCAGCGCCAAGGCCAGAGACCATTCGCCCAGGCCCTTGATGGAAGCCGGGTAGCTGCGCTTCAGGGCGTACAGCACCACCGACATCAGCCCGCTCATCAGGCCGCCCATCAGCACGGCGGTGCGCGGGTCAATTGGCGTCATGCGGGTGTGACGCGGTCAGGCGCCAGCGTCTTGGCTTTGAAATCACAACACGCACTCACCGCGCACTGCCAGCACAGCGGCTTGCGCGCCTGGCAGATGTAGCGCCCATGCAAAATCAGCCAGTGGTGGGCGTCCACCAGGTAGGCCTTGGGAATGCGTTTGAGCAGCTTGAGTTCCACTTCCAAAGGCGTTTTACCGGGCGCCAGGCCAGTGCGGTTGCCCAGGCGGAACAGGTGCGTGTCCACCGCCATGGTGGGCTCGCCAAACGCCACGTTCAGCACCACATTGGCCGTCTTGCGGCCCACGCCGGGCAGGGCCTCCAGCTCGGCGCGGGTGCGCGGCACCGCGCCACCGTGTTGCTCAACCAGCATCTGGCAGGTCTGCATCAGGTGCTTGGCCTTGCTGTGGTACAGGCCAATGGTCTTGATGTAGCTCTCCAGCCCCTCAAGGCCTAGTGCCAGTATTTTCTGGGGCGTGTTGGCCACCACAAACAGCCGGCGCGTGGCTTTGTTCACGCCCACGTCGGTGGCCTGGGCTGACAGCAGCACAGCGGCCAGCAGCTCAAACACCGAGGCATATTCAAGTTCGGTTTGCGGGTGAGGGTTGGCCGCCTGCAGCGTAGCAAAAAAGGTTTCGATCTGGGCGGGTTTCATGGTGGGGCGGGCAGGGCGGTAACCCTGAATAATAATGGAGCGATTCGCTCTTCTAGGACATTCATGAAATTTGCTGACCGCCTGAACAACGTCGAAACCTCTGCCATCCGCGAACTCTTCAAACTGTTGGGCAAGCCCGGCATCATCAGCTTTGCAGGCGGCTTTCCTGACCCGGCGCTGTTTGACGTGGACGGTATCAAGGCCGCCAGCGACGCGGTACTGACCGCCAACCCGGGCCCCGTGCTGCAGTACGGCGCCACTGAAGGTTATGGCCCGCTGCGCGAGGGCATCAGCGCCTTTTACGCCAACAAAGGCGCCAGCGTGACGCCCGAGGGCCTGATCGTCACCACCGGCAGCCAGCAGGCGCTGGACCTGATTGGCAAGTGCCTGATCTCGCCGGGCGACAAGGTCATTGTGGAAGCCCCCACATTTTTGGCCACCATCCAGTGTTTTCGGCTGTATGGCGCGCACATCATTGGCGCGCCGATTGACGCTGACGGGGTGGACGTGGACAAGCTGGAGCAGCTCATTGAAGAGCACAAGCCCAAGCTGGTGTACCTGATTCCCACTTTTGGCAACCCCAGCGGCGCCACCCTGAGCCTGGCGCGGCGCCAGCGCATTCTGGAGATTGCCGTGCGCACCCAGACGCTGGTGGTGGAAGACGACCCCTATGGCGAGCTGTACTTTGACGCGCCACCACCGCCCAGCTTGCTGACCCTGAGCGACCAAGTGCCCGGCAGCCGCGACTGGTTGGCGCACTGCGGCAGTTTCAGCAAAATTTTGAGCCCCGGCTTGCGCGTGGGCTGGATGATTGCGCCGCCCGCGCTGCTGGCCAATGCCACCATGTGCAAACAGTTCAGCGACGCCCACACCAGCAACCTCACCCAAGCCATTTGTGCCCACTACCTGACCCTGAACCGTCTGGACAGCACGTTGGCTGTGGTGCGCAAGACCTACGCCGAGCGCGCCCGCACCATGGCCGATGCGCTGCGTCGCGAGCTGGGTGCGGCAGTCGATTTCAACGCGCCGCAGGGGGGCATGTTTTTCTGGGCCCGCCTGACGGGCGCAGAGGGCCACAGTCCTTCAGCCCCCGAGTTTGCCAAGCGCGCCATTGAACACGGTGTGGCTTTTGTGCCGGGCGCACCGTTTTTTGCCCATGACCCGGACCTGGCCACCTTCCGCCTGAGTTTTGCCACCGTGGGGCTGGACAAGATTGTTGAGGGCATTGGCCGGCTGCGCCATGCGCTGTAGTTCGCTGCGGATCACTGGATGAATCTGGCTGTGGTTTTCATCAAAACTGACAAGGGGCGGGCCGAGATTGCAGCCCGCAGTGACGCCCTGAGCCCGCTGCAGCGCCGCGTGCTGATCCTGGCGGATGGCAAAAAGTCAGTCAATGACCTGGGTGCGTTTGTGCGCGTGGGGGAGTTGGATGGCGCGCTGGCGCACCTGCTGGCGTTGGGCATGATTGCCCCTACCGATGAGGTGCCGACCCTGCAGGCCCCTGTGGCGCCCGGTTTTGCTGCGGCAGATGCCACACAGGCCCCCCGGCCTGCGACCAGTCTGGCGCACTTCAAGGAAGTACGCACCCAGGCCAGTACCTTTGTGCGGGACAGCCTGGGGGCTTCTGGCGAGCCGATTTGCGAGGCGATTGACCGCTGCAACAGCCCCGAAGAGTTGCGCAAGCTGCTGCGCGGCATCGAGATTTTTATCGGCCAGCGCCTGAGCGCGGAAACCACCCAGGCCTTTGCCCGGCGTTTTGGGGCCTTGCTGCTCTGAGTGCTTCAGCCCACAGGCTGACTCGTTTCACCTGATGGCCAGTCAGAAAATGGAAACGGCGCCTCTTCGGTGGCGAAACTCACAAAGTTGGCCACCTGGTTTTGGTAACGCCCCAGGCTGCGGCCCAAAACTGCGAGCCGGGCATTGGGTGCGTCGCTGACCAGCACCAGCACAAACTGAATGACGGCTAAAAATAGCAGCAAAGTGCTGACCAACTGGTAGGCCAACGCCATCAAAAGCATCACCAAGCCGCGCACCCAGATGCTGCGGGGTGCGGGGGATGTGTTGTCAAAGTTGTTCATGGCTCAACTCCTTTTCAAAATGCAATGCCTTGGGTTCACCCATCAGACCCGCAGCTATCTCGTAAGAGCGCAGTCGGGCGGCGTGGTCATAAATCTGGCTGGTGAGCATGAGTTCGTCGGCGCCGGTGCGCTCAATGAACGCCTGCACGCTGGCCCGAATGTCACCTGAGGTGCCGATGGCCGAGCAGGACAACACCCCGTCCAGCATGGCGCGCTCGGCCGGGCCCACGCTTTGCAGGTAACCGGCCACAGGCGGTGGCAAGGGGGCCGGGTGGCCACTGCGCAAATTCACAAAGGCCTGTTGCATGGACGTGGCCAGAAAGTCGGCTTCCTCACGGCTGTCGGCGGCAAACACGTTGAACCCCAGCATCACATACGGTTTGGCCAAGCGCACGGAGGGCCTGAAGTTGGCCCGGTACAGGGCCACGGCTTGCATCATTTGTTGTGGCGCAAAGTGCGAGGCAAAGGCGTAGGGCAGGCCCAGGTGCGCTGCCAGTTGCGCGCCATAGGTGCTGGAGCCCAAAATCCACATCGGCACGTCCAGCCCTTGCCCCGGCACGGCGCGCACCGGGTTTTTGGAAGTGGGTGAAAAATAGTCCATCAGCTCCATGACATCTTGCGGGAAGTCGTCGGAACTGGATTGCAGCGTGCGGCGCAGGGCGCGCGCGGTGGTTTGGTCAGAGCCCGGCGCCCGGCCCAGCCCCAGGTCAATGCGGCCGGGGTAAAGCGAGGCCAGGGTGCCAAATTGCTCCGCAATCACCAGCGGGGAGTGGTTCGGCAACATGATGCCGCCAGCCCCCACGCGAATGGTGCGCGTGCCGCCGGCCACATGCCCCATCAAAACCGCGGTGGCTGCGCTGGCAATTCCCGGCATGCCGTGGTGTTCGGCCAGCCAGTAGCGCTGGTAGCCCCAGCGCTCGGCGTGCTGGGCCAAGTCCAGGGTATGGCGGAACGACTGGGCGGCGTCACCCCCCTGCACGATGGGCGAGAGGTCAAGAACTGAAAGTGGTGTCATGAAAGTCATATGAATGCACATTGGGCCATTGTCCCGAGTCACAACCGTGCGCCATGTCAAACCCTTAAATTGGAAATCAGGCAAAACCAGTGTCATCGCCCGTCTTGTGGCGAGCCAGGGCTTGGAAGGGGACCTGAATAATGACGCTTCTCAGTCTGGCAGCGGGCGACCTGACGATGACCATCGACCCCGCGTCGCTCGGGTTTACGGACACGTCCGCGCTTTTGCAGCAGCCGCTGCCGTGGATTGGGCAGGCGCGGGCGCAGACGGCGGCGCGGTTTGGTCTGCTGATGGAACAGCCCGACTACAACCTGTTTGTGCTGGGCGAGGTGGGCAGTGGCCGCTCGTCACTGTTGCAGCAGTTGATGCAGACCGTGGCCGCCTCCCGGCCCGTGCCGCCCGACCTGTGTTACCTGCACAACTTTGACGCGCCTGACAAACCGCGTGCCCTGCGCCTGCCGCCGGGCCAGGGGCGGCTGCTGCGCCAACTGATGGTGCAAATGTGCAAGACGCTGCAAAAAGAAATTCCGCAGCGTCTGGATGGACCCGACTTCAAGGCCGAAAGCAAGCACCTGGAAAAAAGCTACAAGCTGGAAGAAGCCAAGGCCTACGCCGAGTTGGACACCTTTGCCGAGGCGCGCAGTTTTGCGCTGTACCGCGAAAACGGGCATTTGGTGTTCACCCTGCTTGGGGCCAAAGGCCAGGCGCTGACCGAGAGCGAGGCCCGCTCCCTGCCCAAAGAGCGTCGCGCCCAGATTGACTTGGCAGAGGAGGAGCTGCGCGCGGAAATTGTGCGTTACCTCGACAAAATCCGGCCCATCGAGCGGTTAATGAATGAGGGCCTGGCTGCGCTGCGCCGCCAGATCATCAAGCCCCTGCTGGAGCATGCGGTGCAGGAAATTCGTCTGGGGCTGAAGAAGCAAATCAAGGATTCGGTCAAGCTGGGCACCTACCTGGAGCAGGTGATGCACGACGTGCTGGACAACCTGGACGCGTTTCGCACGCCCGAGTCGGACGCAGACGAAGAGCTGCGGGTCAATGAACTGGCCAACGTGCTGTCGCGCTACCGCGTCAACCTGCTCATTGACAACGAGGGCTTGGCCGGCTCGCCCGTGATTGTTGAAAACAACCCCTCGTTTCACGCGCTGTTTGGCAGCATTGAGTACCAGCCGGACGAGGACGTGCTGGTGACCGATTTCTCGCACATTCGGGCGGGCAGCCTGCTCAAGGCGCACGGTGGCTTCTTGATGCTGCATTTGCGCGACCTGCTGACGGATGAGCTGGTGTGGGAGAAGCTGCGCCGCTTTACCCGCAGCGGGCGCCTGCAGATTGAGGAGCCGGGCCAGATGTTCACGCCCATGACGGCGGTGTCGCTGGCGCCGGAGGCCCTGGACATTGAGGTGAAGATCGTGTTGATCGGCAGCGTTGAGCAGTATTACGAGCTGCAAGAGGCCGACCCCGAGTTTGCGCGGCGCTTTCGCGTCAAGGTGGACTTTGCCGAGAGCTTTACGGCCAACGCCGAGACCTACGCGGCGTCTGCCGTGTTTGTGGCCCACACCTGCCGGCGCTTGGGTTTGCCGCACTTTGCAGCCGATGCCGTGGCCCGGCTGCTGGAGGACTCGCACCGCGAGGTGGACGACCAGACGCGCCAAAGCGCCATCTTTGCCCGCACCGAAGCCTTGGTCATGGAGGCCGCTGCCCTGTGCCGGGTTCGGGGCGCCGAGCGGGTGAACGCGTTGGATGTGGCCGGCGCACTGGCGGCGCGCAAGTGCCGGCACAACTACCCGGACCAGCGCCTGCAAGAGTCCATTCTGGACGGTGACCGGTTGATCTCTCTGGGCGGTGAGAACACTGGCCAGCTCAATGGCTTGACACAGATTGACCTGGGCGACTACCGCTTTGGCTTTCCGGTGCGCGTGACGGCGCGCACGTCGGCGGGGGACGAGGGTTTGCTCAACATTGAGCGCGAGGTGGAGTTGTCGGGCCCCATCCACGACAAGGGCGTGCTGATTTTGCACAGCTATTTGTCGGCGTTGTTTGCCCACATCGCGCCGCTGGCGCTGAATGCGTCCATCGTCTTTGAGCAGGAATACCACGGCGTGGAGGGCGATTCGGCGTCGTGTGCCGAGTTGTACGCGCTGCTGTCGTCACTGTCCGGTTTGCCGCTCAAGCAGGGCATTGCGGTCACGGGGGCGGTCAACCAGCATGGTGAGGTGCTGCCGGTGGGCGGCATCAACGAAAAGATTGAGGGCTACTTCTGCATTTGCGAGCGCATGGGCCTGGACGGCCAGCAGGGGGTCTTGATTCCACAGCGCAACCGCCGCCACCTGATGCTGGACGGCCACCTGAAGCAGGCGGTGGCGCAGGGCCGGTTTCACATCTACACCGTGGCGCATGTGAGCGAAGGCCTGGCCTTGCTGACGGGGCATGAATCAGGCATCACCGCCGCAGCAGGCGTGTTCGCGGCAGACAGCGTGCTGGGCCGGGCGCAGAAAACCTTGCAGGCCTACCGCCGCGCCTGTCAGTTGGCCGACCACCCCAGGGCCGAGCACCGGCACCGGCGGTGAGATGTGGCCGACGGTGCTGCTAGCGCAGTGTTTTGTTGAAAAAAGCCAGCGTGCGCTCCCAGGCCAGTTGCGCGTTGGCGGCGTCGAAGCGTGGGGTGGTGTCGTTGTTGAAGCCGTGCTGGGTGCCGGGGTAGGTGTAGGCGGTGTAGGTCACACCGGCGGCCTTGAGGGCAGCTTCGTACACGGGCCAGGCGGCGTTGATGCGCTCGTCAATGCCCGCAAAGTGAATTTGCAGCGGCGCCTTGACCTTGGCGGCCTCCTCGGCGGCGGGGTGGTTGCCGTAAAAGGACACGGCGGCATTCAGCTCGGGCAGGCGGGTGGACAGCAGGTGGGCCATGCCACCGCCGTAGCAAAAGCCCACGGTGCCGAGTTTGCCGGTGCAGTCTGGTCGCGCTTTGAGGTAGCGCGCCGCTGTGACGAAGTCTTCGCGCGTTTTGGTTTGGTCCAGCTTGGCAAACAGGGTGCGGGCCTGGTCCTCGTCGCCGGGGTAGCCACCCAGGGGCGCCAGCGCATCGGGGGCAAACGCCATGAAATTGTCCAGGGCCAGGCGGCGCACGATGTCTTCGATGTGCGGGTTCAGCCCCCGGTTCTCATGCACCACCAGCACGGCGGGCAGGGGGCCGGTGGCGTTGGCGGGGCGTGCCAGGTAGCCTTTGACCTGGCCGGTGCCTTGGGGCGAGTCAATTTCAACGCGCTCGGTTTTAAGCCGGCTGTCGTTGGGCGGCACCTGCTGGGCTTGGGCAAAGTTGGGGCTCAGCGCAGTGAGCAGCATGCCCGCGCTCATGCCGGCCACGGCAAACTTTTGCGCGCCTTCCAGAAAACCGCGCCGGTCAAGGGTGCCGTGCACGTAGGCGTCAAAGAGAATCAGCAGTTCCTGGTCGAAGTCTTGGGCGGTCTTGCGGGTCATGGCTTTGCTCCAAAAAGTGACCAGAATATCTGCCGCGCCGGGTTGCGGGCAAGGGCTGCGCACAATACGCGGTGCATGGTTAAGGTTAAGGAGGAAAAAATATGACCCAGCTTTTGATTGCGGGCGGTGGCATTGGCGGCTTGGCCGCCGCGCTGGCGGCGTCCAGGGCGGGGGCACAGGTGCGGCTGTTTGAGCGCACCCCGGTGTTCAGCGAGGTGGGCGCTGGCATTCAGCTGGGGCCCAACGTGACCCGCGTGCTGCACGGCTGGGGCTTGGCCGATGCCCTGGGTGAGGTGGCGGCGGTGCCTGATCGCCTGCAGATTCGCAGTGCGGCCTCAGGCGCCGAGCTGGGTGTGCTGCGGCTGGGTGAGGTGGCGCAAGCGCGCTATGGTTCGCCCTACGTGACCATTCACCGTGGCGACCTGCACGCCGTGTTGTTGGCCGAACTCACGCGGCGCGGCGACGTGGCGCTGAACCTGGACAGCGCGGTGGCTGGTTTTGAGCAAGACGACAAGACGGTCACCCTGCGGCTGCAAGACGGCCGCGAGGCGCAGGGCGACCTGTTGGTGGGGGCCGACGGCGGCTGGAGCCGGGTGCGCCAGCAATTGCTGCACGACGGCCTGCCCCATGCCACCGGCCACCTGGCGTACCGCGCGCTGGTGCGCCAAAGCAGCCTGCCGCCAACCCTGCGTTCCCAGCAAGTCACGGCCTGGCTGGGGCCGCGCCTGCACATGGTGCAGTACCCGGTGCGCCGCGGCGAGTGGCTCAATGTGGTGGCGTTTGTGCATGGCCAGGTGGACGGTGACATGCAGAGCTGGGACCACAGCGCCAACGCCGCCGAACTGCAGCGCCACATGGCCGCCACTTGTGCGCCCATGAAAGACCTGATCCATGCGATTGAGCACTGGCGCCTGTGGCCCCTGAGTATTCGCCCCCCCCTGCGCGGTGCCCACGAGCACGCGCAGTGGCGGGTGGCGCTGTTGGGCGATGCTGCGCACCCCATGCTGCCGTATTTGGCGCAGGGCGCGGGCATGGCGATTGAAGACGCGGCAGAGTTGGGGCGCATTCTGGCGGCCCATGCCCACGGTGAGCCGGTGGGGCCCGAGGGCCTGCGCGAGTACGCCGCCCACCGCTGGCACCGCAACGCCCGCGTGCAGGCCCGGGCCATTCGCAACGGCCAGATTTTTCACGCGACAGGGCCGATGCGCTGGGGGCGCGATGTGGCGATGAAGCTGCTGGGCGAGTCTTTGCTGGACATGCCCTGGTTGTATGGTGGGGCTTGATTTTTACTATTGAATAGATAGCATCTAAGGCAATAGGAATAAGGGCTGGAGACACTTTTATAACAAAATTTCAAGCTAGCGGCCGAAAAGCAAACGCCCGCACATCCTGCTTGTGCAAGGCGCCCGCCCCAGCACTGTTCAGCGGCGCCCCATCACACCGTCGTCGCTCCACAAAGGCGGGCTGCAAACCCAAGGTCTGGTCGTAGCGCCGCCGCCTGACAGGGTCTGACAGCACCGCGTAGGCTCCGTTGATGTGCGCCTGCCGTTCACTGGCCAGCCCGTCGCCCCAATGCTTGTCGGGGTGGGCCGACTGGGCCAGGCAACGGTAAGCCGCCCGAATGACCGAGGGGCTGGCATGCGGGCTGACCTCCAGCAGGTCGTACAACGTGGGCGAGTGTGGCATCAAGACTCCAAAAACGGCCACCGGGGCCGCGATTGAGTTGCATCATCCCGCCTTGACGCCAGGGTCGTTTGCGTCTTGTCAAAAACGGCCAAGCGCCTTGTGTGCCCTAATGAGAGCGTTCATTTTTGCTGCCAGGAGACCACCATGCCCCACGCATTTGCCTCAACCGTTCAGACCTTCACCACGGCGACAGGCGTTCAAGGCCAGTTCTACTCGTTGCCGGCCTTAACGCAGCAGTTTCCGGGGGTGGCCCGCTTGCCGGTGTCACTGCGCATTGTTTTGGAGGCCGTGCTGCGCCACTGCGATGGCCGCAAGGTGACGCCTGAGCATGTGGCCCAGGTGGCGCGCTGGCTGCCCCATGCGCCGCGCACCGACGAAATTCCGTTTGTGGTCTCGCGCGTGGTGCTGCAAGACTTTACCGGCGTGCCCCTGCTGGCTGACCTGGCCGCCATGCGCAGCACGGCGCAGCGCCTGGGGCTGGACCCCCGGCGCATTGAGCCGCTGGTGCCGGTGGACCTGGTGGTGGACCACTCCATCATGGTCGACCACTATGGCCAGAAAAACTCGCTCGACCTGAACATGAAGCTCGAATTCCAGCGCAACCGCGAGCGCTACGAGTTCATGAAATGGGGCATGCAGGCCTTTGACACCTTTGGCGTGGTGCCCCCGGGCTTCGGCATCGTGCACCAGGTCAACCTGGAGTACCTGGCGCGCGGCGTGCACAAGCGCAAGGATGGTGTTTACTACCCCGACACCCTGGTGGGCACCGACAGCCACACCACCATGATCAACGGCATTGGCGTGGTGGGCTGGGGCGTGGGCGG
>CAZLRQ010000041.1:0-13509 GCA_964562035.1 uncultured Rhodoferax sp.
GGTGACGCCGACCAGCAAGCCTGGCTGGCCTGGGCCGATGACGGGTTTGAGGTGTTTCAGAACGCCGGCTTCACGCTCACGCTCGACGACGCGCTGCGCCAGTGGATCACCCACGCCGATGCACTGGAAGTGAACTTGACCCCGCGCGACGATCACGAAGCCACCTCGCCGTGGTTCGACTTGTCGCTGGGCATGGAGATCAACGGCCAGCGCCACAACATCCTGCCCTGGCTGCCCGACCTGATTGCCACGGCGGCCAAAAGCCCGCTGGACCCTGCCACCGGCCTGCCCGACATGGCGCCTTTTGTGTACCTGCCGTCCCAAGTGGGTGGCGGCTTCATCCGCCTGCCCACCGACGCGCTCAAGCCCTGGATGGCCGCACTGCTGGAACTGGTGGGCGACCGCAACCATGACTTCACCGGCGAAAGCCTGAAACTGGCCCGGCTCGACGCCCTGCGCGTAGGCGCCGCCTTGGGCGAAGGTGCGGTGTGGGACGGCGCGCAGGCCCTGCGTGACATGGTGCAGCAATTAAGCGGCCAGACCGAACTGCCCAGCGTGCCCGTGCCTGCCAGCGTGCAAGCCAGCCTGCGCCCGTACCAGCAACAGGGCCTGAACTGGCTGCAGTTTTTGCGCCAGCACGCACTGGGCGGCATCTTGGCCGACGACATGGGTCTGGGCAAAACCCTGCAAACGCTGACCCACATTCAGGTCGAAAAAGACGCCGGCCGCCTGACCCACCCGGCACTCATCATTGCGCCAGTGAGCCTGATGGGCAACTGGCAGCGCGAAGCCACGCGTTTTTGCCCGCAACTGCGCAGCCTGGTGCTGCACGGCAAAGAGCGCCACGCCGTGGCCGACCACATGGGCGAGTTCGACCTCGTCATCGCCCCCTACTCACTCTTGCAGCGCGACCGCGAACGCTGGCTGGAGGCGCAGTGGCACCTGGTGGTGCTGGACGAAGCGCAAAACATCAAAAACGCCAGCACCCACGCCGCGCAAGTGGTCAGCCAGCTGCAGGCCCGGCACCGCCTGTGCCTGTCCGGCACGCCGATGGAAAACCACCTGGGCGAAATCTGGAGCCTGTTTCACTTTTTGATGCCCGGCTTTCTGGGCAGCCATAAGCGCTTTACCGAGCTGTTTCGCCACCCCATTGAGAAACAGGGCGACCCCGAGCGCCTGCAGCAGTTGCGCGCCCGTATCACGCCGTTCATGCTGCGCCGCACCAAGGCGCTGGTGGCGACCGAGCTGCCGCCCAAGGTGGAAACGACGCTGCGCGTAGAGCTGGCCGGCCCGCAAGCCGACCTGTACGAAACCATTCGCCTCGGCATGGAAAAGAGCGTGCGCGAGGCACTCACCACCAAGGGCCTGGCCAAGTCGCAAATCACCATTCTGGACGCGCTGCTCAAGCTGCGCCAAGTGTGCTGTGACCCGCAACTGCTGAAATTGGAGGCGGCCCAAAAGGTCAAAACCTCGGCCAAGCTGGAGCAGTTAATGACCATGCTGCCCGAGATGCTGGCCGAAGGCCGGCGCATTTTGCTGTTCTCGCAGTTCACCAGCATGCTCAGCCTGATTGAGGCGGGCTTGAAAAAGCTCAACATTGCCTCGGTCAAACTCACCGGCCAAACGCAAAAGCGCGACGCGGTGATTGAGCAGTTCACCAGCGGCCAGGTGCCGCTGTTTTTAATCAGCCTGAAAGCCGGCGGTGTGGGCCTGAACCTGCCACAGGCCGACACCGTGATTCACTTTGACCCCTGGTGGAACCCCGCCGCCGAAGCCCAGGCCACCGACCGCGCCCACCGCATTGGCCAGACGCAAAGCGTGTGGGTGGTGAAGCTGGTGGCGCAGGGCACCATTGAAGAGCGCATTCTGGACCTGCAGGAGCGCAAAGCGCGCTTAAGCGAGAGCATGTACAGCGGCGCCACCGGGCGCAAGCAACCACTGTTCACCGAAGGTGACCTGGCGGAACTGCTCAAACCACTCTCAAATGAATAGCTGCAAGGGCAATGCGGACGGGGGCTAGAGCCCTAAAACACTTAAAAATCGAGCTTATCCCCCTGAATGCACAAGGGCGACCACCCGTGCAGGCGGTCGCCCTTGTCGGCGAAGTGACGGACGGGTGTCAGGCCTTGGCTTTGCCCACGGCCATGTGCTCGACCTTCAGGTCCAGAATGGCTTCGGGGTCTTGCGCTTCTTGCTGGGTGGGGTGGTCCAGGCCCTGGTGCAGGCGTTTCATGTCGAGGTCACCGGTCCACTTGGCCACCACCAATGTGGCAACACCGTTGCCCACCAGGTTGGTCAGCGCGCGGGCCTCGGACATGAAGCGGTCAATGCCCAAAATCAGCGCCAGACCGGCCACCGGCACGCCGCCCACGGCCGACAAGGTGGCCGCCAGCACAATAAAGCCACTGCCGGTGATGCCGGCGGCGCCCTTCGAGGTCAGCAACAGCACGGCCAGCAAGGTCAGTTGCTGCGACAGATCCATGGGCGTGTCCGTGGCCTGGGCGATGAACACCGCGGCCATGGTCAGGTAAATCGAGGTGCCGTCCAGGTTGAACGAGTAACCGGTGGGAATCACCAGGCCCACCACCGACTTGCGCGCGCCCAGGTTTTCCAGCTTTTCCATCATGCGCGGCAGCACCGACTCGGACGACGAGGTGCCCAGCACAATCAGCAACTCTTCCTTGATGTAGCGCACGAACTTGACAATGCTGAAGCCGTGCAGACGGCTCACAATGCCCAGCACCACAAACACAAACACCAGGCAGGTCAGGTAAAAAGCACCCATCAGCTTGCCCAGCGAAAACAGCGAACCCAGGCCGTACTTGCCGATGGTGAACGCCATGGCGCCAAACGCACCAATCGGCGCCACTTTCATGATGATGCCAACGATGTCAAACAGCACATGCGAGGTCTTCTCAATGAAGTCAAACACCATGGTGCCGCGTCCGCCAAACCGGTGCAGCGCAAAGCCAAACAGCACCGAAAACAGCAGTACCTGCAAAATTTCGCCCTTGGCAAACGCATCCACCACCGAAGACGGAATCACGTTGAGCAAAAAGTCAACCGTGCCTTGCATCTTGCCCGGCGCGGTGTAGGCCGCAATCGACTTGGTGTCCAGCGAGGCCGGGTCAATGTGCATGCCACTGCCAGGCTGAAATATATTGACCACCACCAGGCCGATGACCAGCGCCAGCGTGGACATGACTTCAAAGTACAGCAGCGCCAGGCCGCCGGTCTTGCCGACCTTTTTCATGTCTTCCATGCCGGCAATGCCGATCACCACCGTACAGAAAATGATGGGCGCAATGATCATCTTGATGAGCTTGATGAAACCATCGCCCAAGGGCTTCATCTGCGCGCCCACGTCCGGGTTGAAATGGCCCAGCAGCACGCCAATGGTGACGGCGGCCAGAACCTGGACGTACAGTGATTTGTAAATGGGCTTGCGCTCGGGTGTCTTCGACATGGCTATGGTCTTGAGTGGGTTTGGGAGAGAACGACTGCTTTGTGTGCCCATCGGCACATGACCAGCCGTCATGCCCCAAGGATGGGAAAGCGTGAAATAGTAAGCAGCCCGCGCCTACTCTACAACTGTGGCGTTCAACAGTAGGGTTTACCCTAGACCAGCCTCAAAACCGACCAACGGCGCGACCCGTGGTCGTTTCGCCCTGCCCAGCGCTTACATGCCCAGCGACTTGAGCAGTTCTTCGTGCTCACTGGCCGCAGTGGCGGCGGGGCTGGCGGGCGCAGGGGCCACAGCCCCATGGGCCTGTTCAATCAGCTCGTCCGGGTTGGGGGGCAACTGGGTTTCAAAGTCGTTGAGCTTGATGAATTCGGTGCGGTCCACCGCCAGCTCCAGGTAAAAAATATTGTTTTTACCGGTGAAGAACGACACCCGACGCGACTCCGGCTGGTCCAGGTTGGTGTCCACACTCAAGATCACCTGCTTGTGCAGCGCCAGCATCTTGGGCTGGCTTTGGGTGATGTGGGTTTGCAGCTCACGCGCCACCGTGCTGCTGAAGTCGCCCACGATCTGGTTCATCAGCTCACCCATCACGTTGCTCACATCATCCGAGGTGTGGGAGCTGGCCAGATCGTCTTTGGACATGCCCATGTTGACCATGTAGCTCTGGTACAGCTCCATGGCAGCGGCGGCCGAAAAGTTGATGACCACCAAACCGGAAAACCCGCCGTCAAACAGCACAAAGCAGCCAATGTCGGGCTTGAGACAGGTTTTGGTGATGCGCTGCACCATGGCCGAGTAGTGAATCTGGCTCTGGGTGGCGACGGTCAGCACCTGGGTGACCGAATTGCACAGACTTCGCAAGACGTCTTCGGTGCCAAAGACCACGGAATAATCTTGATTGCTCATAGTTGTCTGTCGCATCCTGCTTGAAAGAGAGACTGTTTATACAACAGGACTCTCTGGTCAAGCCACCGCGCAGTCACTTGTTCAGGCGCAAAACAGCGACAGCGTGCAGAGGCGACAGGCGCCCGAACGGTAGCGAACTGTAAGGATGTTGTTTCTCACCCGACTCACTCAGGGTGGAACTGATTTATGGTCCATCCAATTGACCAAGACCGCCTGTTGCCAACGTGACGCGGTCCAACCGAGGACCTGACGATGAACAAACGAACCCTGTTGAAAACCCTGGGCGGCTGGCTGGCAGGCGCAACCTTGCCCGCCTACGCGCTGGCCGCTGCGCCGTTTCCCCTCAAGAAAAGCGCCGCCGAATGGAAAAAAATTGTCTCGCCTGACGCCTACGATGTGCTCTTTGAACACGGCACCGAGCGCGCCGGCACCAGCGCCCTGAACGCCGAAAAGCGCCCTGGCACCTACCTGTGCGCCGCGTGCAACCAACCGCTGTTTGACGCCGCCCACAAATACGAAAGCGGCACTGGCTGGCCCAGCTTTTGGCAGCCCCTGCCGGGCGCCATGGGCACGTCCACCGACTACAAGGCCATTTACCCCCGCACCGAGTACCACTGTGCCCGCTGCGGCGGCCACCAGGGCCACGTGTTCAACGACGGCCCCAAACCCACCGGCAAACGCTATTGCAACAACGGCGTGGCGCTGAGCTTTGTACCCACGGGCGCAGCGCTGCCCGCCCTGCGCACTTGAATTCACTTGAAGTCACGCACAACTCACACCTGAACCTGACCATGAAACACCTGCTCAAACCCTTCTCCGTCGCCCTCCTCCTGTCCGTGGCCGCCGCCACTGCACAGGCCGCCACGGCCACCGCCATTTTTGCCGGGGGCTGCTTTTGGTGCATTGAAAAAGACTTCGAGAAACTGGCCGGCGTGGTGGCGGTCGAGTCTGGCTACACCGCAGGCAAAACGGCCAACCCCACCTACGAACAGGTGAGCGCTGGCCACACCGGGCACACCGAAGCTGTGCGCGTGCTGTACGACCCGGCCAAGGTGAGCTACCCGCAGTTGGTGGAATACTTTTGGCGCCACATTGACCCCACCGTCAAAGACCGGCAGTTTTGCGACATTGGCAACCAGTACCGCAGCGGCATTTACTGGGGCAATGAAGCCGAGCGCCAAGCAGCAGTCGCCAGCCGCGACGCCCTGCTGAAAACCGGTCGCTTCAAAACCATCCACACCGAGTTGGCGCCCGCCAGCCCCTTTTACCTGGCCGAGGACTACCACCAAGACTATTACAAGAAGAACACGGTGCGCTACAACTACTACCGCCTGTCTTGCGGGCGCGATGCGCGGGTGGAGATGCTCTGGAAATAGGCTGGGCAGACGTGCAGGTGCACGTCAGCGGTAGAGAAAAGGCACGAACAACCACGCCATCAAAGTAACCCACCACGCCGAAACGCCGATTCCGACCCAGCCTTTAGGCAACCAAGTTAGCAACGGAAGCACGGCTAACAGCAGGCAGGTCTTGCCGAACCAGACGGCGTCATCACCCGTGAACGTGCGGCGCCCCTGAAACCGCACATAGCCAGTGTGGGTCTCGGTCATGATTGCCAGCACGCCGATCAGAATCAGCACGGCTGCTATGCCGAAAAACAGCCACTTAGCGCCGTTCTTCATTGCATCCCGAATCACTCTCCGGCCGAGTCATCAGCGCCACAGGCGCATGCGTGTGGTTCAGCGGTCCGTGCCCCTGCCCCCAGTGAATCAGGCGTGAGCCTTCCAGCGCGGCGCGCACATAGGCGTGGGCTTGGGTGATGGCGTCTTCCAGCGCCAGACCACGGGCCAGAAACGCGGCAATGGCGGACGACAAGGTGCAGCCGGTGCCGTGCAGATTGACAGAGTGGATGCGCGGCGCCACCAGGCGCAGGCGCACGCCGCTGGCGTCAACCAGCGTGTCCACCACCGTGTTGCCGGGCAGGTGCCCGCCCTTCACCAGCACAGCGCGCGCACCCATGCGCAGCAACTGGGCAGCGCAGTCCAGCGCCTGCTCAGGTGAGGTGATGGTTTGGCCGCACAGCAGCCCCAGTTCGTCCAGGTTGGGGGTGACCAGGCTCACCTGGGGCAGCAGCGAGGCAATGAGCACGCCCATGGTGTCGGGCGCCATGAGCACGTCGCCGCTGGTGGCGACCATCACCGGGTCCAGCACCACGTGGGGCACCTTGTAGCGGCTCAGGGCGCTGGCCACCACAGCCACCACCTCGGCGTCGTGCAGCATGCCGATCTTGATGGCGTCGGTGCCAATGTCGCTCAGCACCGCGTCAATCTGCTGGGCCAAAAATGTGGCGGGCAGGGCCTGAATGGCGCTCACGCCCACGGTATTTTGGGCGGTGACGGCGGTGATGGCGGTGGTGCCAAAGCAGCCCAGCGCGGCAATGGTTTTGAGGTCGGCCTGAATGCCGGCGCCTCCGCCCGAGTCAGAACCGGCAATGCTCAGCACGCGCGGCGCTTTCAGGCGCAGGGCGGGTGCTGACGGCGCAACGGGAGCCGTTGCATCTTGAGCCGACGTGTCTGCGGCTCGGGCCTGGGCCCGGGCAGTACGCCCGGTTTCAATCAGCCGGCTAAGCGTTTGCGCTGCCTGGCGCGGGTCAGCGGCATCGCTGATGGCGCGCACCACGGCCACGCTGTCAGCCCCGGCGGCCATCACTTGGGCAATGTTGTGGGCGTGAATGCCGCCAATGGCCACCAGCGGCAGGTGCGTCTGGCTGCGGGCCCAGACCAGGCCCTCCAGCCCCAGCGGCGGGGCGGCGTCGGGCTTGGTCGGCGTGGAAAACACGGGGCTGATGGCCAGGTAGTCCACAGGCTGCCGCAGGGCATCAGCCAGTTGGCTGGCATGGTCAATGGACCAGCCCAGCCACACATGGGGCGGCAGGCAGCGCCGGGCATCCACCGGTGACAAGTCACCTTGGCCCAGGTGCAAACCGTCGGCCTCCACCGCCAACGCCACGTCCAGCCGGTCGTTGATGACCAGCGGCGTGTTGTGCCGGCGCAGCAGCGCCTTGAGCGCGTGGCCCTGGCGCACCAGGTCGCGGGTGCTGGCGTGTTTGCTGCGCAACTGCACACAGCTCACACCGCCCAGCACGGCCTCTTCTACTTGCCGCAGCCACTGCGCCTCATCCAGGCCGTGGCCGTCGGTCACCCAGTACAGGCTGAGTTGGACGCGCAGTGCCTCAGTGCTCATGGGTGCTCCGCAGCGACAAGGTGGTGGTGAAGATGGCCTCGTCCAGTTGGTCCACGGCGTCGAGCAGCGCCACGGCGTAACTGCCCACGCCACCGCCGTGGATCGTCACCCGCGCCGCGGCCAGTTGGCCTGCCACGCCCAGGTAGGCCATGGCCGACACGCAGGCGCGCCAGGGGTCAGGCTGCACGCCGGCAAACGCGGCCACCAAAGCCGTGGCCGAGCAGCCCACGCCGGTCACCCGGGTCATCAGCGGGTGGCCGTTGGCCAGCATGGCCAATTGCCCCTGGGGGCCAACGATGTAGTCTTTTTCACCCGAGACACACACCACGCAGCCCTGCTGGCGGCTCAGGCTCTGGGCGCAGTGCAGCGCCTCGCTTGAGGCGGCGGTGCTGTCCACCCCCTTGGAGGCGCCGGCCACGCCGGCCAGGCTCATGATCTCGGACGCATTGCCGCGGATGATGCTGGGCTTGCCCTGCGCCAGCAAGTACGCCAGGGTGCGGTTGCGGTAAGCCGAGGCGCCGGCGCCCACCGGGTCCAGCACGCCAGGCTTGCCCAGGGCGCGCGCCGTTTGCAGTGCCAGCACCATGGCGGGCACCCACTGCGAATCGAGCGTGCCGATGTTGACCGCCACCGCGTGCGAGATGGCCACCATGTCGGGCACCTCTTCAACCGCGTGCGCCATGATGGGCGAGGCCCCGGCGGCCAGCAGCAGGTTGGCATTGAAGTTCATGACCACGAAGTTGGTCACGCTGTGCACCAGCGGCGCCTGCTGGCGCACGGCCAGCACGTCAGCCCACAACTCTTGGGGCGTCAGGGCTTGGTGAGCGGGCAATGCCGCTTGGGTGGAATCAGCAGACACAGACATGGCGTTACCTTTGGGCAAAAAATGAGGCAAAAGGCCATGCGGGGTGGGGTGAGACGCACGACCCGATCACGTTGGAAGGGGTGATTTGCAGTTCAGCGGTAGAACGCTTCCACCCGGCCCTTGAGCTTGATCATCAGCGGCTGGCCCTTGCGGTCCAGCGTCTTGCCGGCAGGCACTTTGACCCAGCCTTCGCTCAGGCAATATTCCGCCACATCCACCCGCTCCTTGTCATTGAGGCGGATGCCAATGTCGTGCTCAAACACGGCGGCCACATGGTGCGGGCTGCGCGGGTCAATCGACAGGTGATCGGGCAAAGGGGGGCGTTGAATGGGGTCGGTCATGGGGATGTCTTTGCGAATAGGGAACGAACAGGCCGCGATTTTCCATGATTTGAAGCGCTGATTCGGTTGATCGGCCTCAATGGGTGCCGCGCAAATAACGCCTGTTGCGTGCCAAAGTGGTGCAAAATAATTCGACAGGCCCCCAGCGCGATGGTTTCCAAGCGAATAACGCCCCAAGCAATGATGCCCACCCATTCATACCTTGACGTTCTGCAGAACCTGCACACGGCAGTGGTCATCCATGCGGCCGACACGCACATTGTGTTCAGCAACCGGCGGGCCGCTGAACTGCTGGGCTTGTCTGAGGCGCAAATGCTGGGCAAGTTGGCCATTGACCCGGGCTGGCACTTTGTGAATGAAGACGGTCAGCGCGTTGACCCCGCCCAGTACCCGGTCAACCGGGTGATAGCCACCGGGCGTGCACTCGAAGAAACAGTGTTGGGCGTGTTTGCACCGCATCGCTCAGAGGTCGTGTGGATGCTGGTCACGGCTTTTCCAGAGTACCAAAACGGCCCTGAACTCCAGCGCGTGGTGGTCAATTTCCATGACATTTCGGCGCTCAGGCAGGCCCAAATCACGCTGCGCGCCAGCGAACACACCTACCGCACCCTGTTTGAGACCGTGCCGCAAGGCATTGTTTACCAGGACACCGACGGCCACATCACCACCGCCAACCCGGCGGCGCTGCGCATATTGGGGCTCACCCTGGCGCAACTGCAGGGCCGCACCTCCATGAACCCCGAGTGGAAAGCCATTCGGGAGGACGGCAGCAACCTGCCCGGTGAGGAGCACCCGTCCATGCTGGCCCTGCGCACCCAGCAGCCGGTCACCGGTGTGGTCATGGGCATTTCAGCCCCGGACCGCGGGCTGGTGTGGATCTTGAGCAGCGCCACCCCGTTGTTCATTGAGGGGCAGTTATCCGAGGTGTATGCCATTTTTGAAGACATCACCGAGCGCAAAAACCTGGAAATGCAGGTCAAGCAACTGGCCTTTTTTGACCCGCTCACCCAGCTCCCCAACCGGCGCCTGTTCAACGACCGCTTGGCGCAAGCCCTGCTGGCGTGCCGACGTAACCCGTGTTTTGGCGCCCTGCTGGTGATTGACCTGGACGACTTCAAGCCGTTAAACGATGCCCACGGCCACCCGGTAGGAGACCTGTTGCTGGTGGAGGTGGCGCGGCGCTTGCTGCGCCATGTGCGAGAAGCCGACACCGTGGCGCGCTTTGGCGGTGACGAGTTTGTGGTGATCTTGCAGGAGCTGTGCGGCAACGCCGACGACTCCACCCGACAGGCTCTGGCCATTGCCGAAAAAATCCGCACGGTGATCGCGACGCCCTATCTTTTGCAGGTGGCCTCAGGTGCGCAGCCCCACCTGATCGAGCACCACTGCACCGCCAGCATCGGCATTGCCTTGTTCAACCACACCGCCACTGATGCCGCCGAAGTGCTGCGGCAAGCCGACCAGGCCATGTACCAGGCCAAACACGACGGACGCAACCTGCTGCACCTGGCTGAGCTGCCGCCACCGAGCAGCCAGCCCACAGCTTGAGTAGGGCTGAACATTTAATTTTGATAGCTACTTATCCTTGACAGACAAGGGCTAGAGGCCAATTTGGCATAAAAAAGGCACCCGAAGGTGCCCTGCCGCCGTGCGGTCAATCAGTACGCGTAAACGCCCTGCCCGGTCTTGCGGCCCAGGCGGCCCGCCGCCACCATCTCTTTGAGCAGTGGGCAAGGGCGGTATTTGCTGTCACCAAACTCGCTCAGGTAGACCTCCATCACCGCCAGGCACACGTCCAGGCCCACCATGTCGGCCAGGGCCAGCGGGCCAATGGGCTGGTTGCAGCCCAGCTTCATGCCGGCGTCGATGTCTTCGGCGGTGGCCAGGCCCTCGGCCAGCACGAAGAAGGCCTCGTTGATCATGGGCACCAAAATGCGGTTCACCACAAAGCCGGGGGCATTTTTCACGGTGATGGGGGTTTTGCCCAGCGCCGTGGCCATGGCATGCACGGCGGCATGGGTGGCGTCGCTGGTTTGCAGGCCACGAATGATCTCCACCAGCGCCATCATCGGCACCGGGTTGAAAAAGTGCATGCCAATAAAGCGGTCCGGCCGGCTGGTGACCGCCGCCAGCTTGGTGATGGAAATGGACGAGGTGTTGGACGCAATGATCACGTCAGCCGGCACGATGGCGTCAATCTGCTTGACGATTTTGACCTTCAGGTCAAAGTTCTCGGTGGCGGCCTCAATCACCAACTGGGCAGTTTTGAGGTCGTCGTAGCTGGTGCTGACCTGGATGCGCGCCAGCGCGGCATCGCGGTCGGCGGGGGTGATTTTTTCTTTCTTGATCAGGCGCTCCAGGCTGCCGGCCACGGTGGCCAGGCCCTTGGCCACGGCGGCGTCCGAGATGTCCACCATCACCACCTTGACGCCCGCCACCGCACACGCCTGCGCGATGCCATTGCCCATGGTGCCCGCACCGATGATGCCAACTGTTTCAATATGCATGCTCAATGTCTCCTGATGAAAAAACCAATGTTAGCGGCTGCAACGGGCACCCGGCCCGCGCTGGTAACCCCTTGGTTATCTGCCTTGGAAACTTGCTTGAAAATGGCCGATACCGGCTGATCATTCACTACTATTTATATAGCTAATAGCCCATGTAAATAAAGGGCTAGAGCCATTTTTCTTATATATTTACTATTTTTGAGGCACCTGCATGAACTACCTGGCCAACCCGACCCGCTACGGCACACTGCCCTACCGCACCTGCGGCAAAAGCGGCCTGAAGCTGCCCGCCATCACGCTGGGCCTGTGGCACAACTTTGGCGACGCCACCCCGTTCCAGACCCAGCGCGACATGCTGCGCACCGCCTTTGATCTGGGCATCAACCACTTTGACCTGGCCAACAACTACGGCCCGCCGGCCGGCAGCGCCGAGACCAACTTTGGCGAGCACCTGCGGCGCGACTTCAAGCCCTACCGGGACGAACTCATCATCTCCAGCAAAGCCGGTTACGAGATGTGGCCCGGCCCTTACGGTGCGGGCGGTGGCTCGCGCAAATACGTGCTGGCCAGCCTGGACCAGAGCTTGAAGCGCCTGGGGCTGGACTACGTGGACATCTTCTACAGCCACCGCTTTGACCCCGACACCCCGCTGGAAGAAACGTGTGGCGCGCTGGCCACTGCCGTACAACAAGGCAAGGCGCTGTACGTGGGCGTGAGCAGTTACTCCGCCGCCAAGACCCGTGAGGCAGCGGCTATTCTGCAAAGCATGGGCGTGAAAGCGCTGATTCACCAGCCCTCCTACAGCCTGCTGAACCGCTGGATTGAAGAAGACCTGCTCGACACCCTGGCCGACACCGGCATGGGCTGCATTGCCTTCAGCGCGCTGGCGCAGGGGCTGCTGACGGACAAATACCTCAACGGCATTCCCGCCACGGCACGCATTAACCAGCCCGGCGGCGGCTCGTTCAAGGCCGAGCACCTGAGCGAGGCCAACCTCAAACACGTGCGCGCCCTGAACGAGATTGCCCTGGCCCGCGCCCAAAGCCTGGCGCAAATGGCCATTGCCTGGGTGCTGCGTGACGCGCGCGTCACCTCGGCGCTGATCGGCGCCAGCCGCCCGGCCCAGATCACCGAGCTGGTGGGTGCGCTGCAAAACCTGGCGTTTTCAGCCGACGAACTGGCCGCCATCGACGGGCACGCGGTAGACGGCGGCATCAACCTCTGGAAGCGCCCCTCCACCGACCAGCGCCTGTGATGTCGGCGCAATGGCTGGCGCTTAGTGGTTGTTGACCCAGTTTTCGACCGTCAGATTGGAATAGGCCGCGAAATCGGCCTCGTTATTGGTCACCAGCGTGACATCCAGTGCCATCGCGTGGGCGGCGATCAGCTTGTCCAGAGCGTCCCGGCTGCGATCGCGGTTGCCAAATCGGGCGGGGCCGTACGCCCGGGCTGCAAGCGCCTCAAACGGTGCCACGGGGACATCTTCAATGAAGGCATCGAGATGAATCCGGTTGGCAGACTGCGCCTCGCCTGAACAGGCCACCCCGTATTCGAGTTCAGCCAGCGTGATGGCAGAAATAACCACCTCGCCCACAAAACACTGCTCAAAGCGCGCCCGAACCTCGACGGGCTGGTGCTTCATCAAGTAAATGCAGATGTTGGTGTCGAGCATGTATTTGGGTTTCATAAAGCCTCACGCTCGGCCTGAGTGTTGTCTCCCCGACCGTCCGCCATAAAGCCGGGAGAAAACTTGGCGAGCTTGCCCAAGACATCGCCCAAGCGCCGCTGGGCGGGACGAATCCGCAACTCATCGCCGACACGCTCAATGACCAAATCGATGTCATAGGCGCTGTAGGCTAACTCGGCAGGAATTCGGACCGCTTGCGAGTTGCCGTTTTTGAAAATTTTGGTGGTAGCCATACGAACCTCTCATGGATGTACATGTACATTTTAAGCAGGTATTAGCAGCGCAAGACCCGCCATTTTTAACCCCTGTCACCCCCGTAGCAACGTATCCAGCGTCGGGCACCCAAACTGCTATGCTATTTATTCAATAGCTTTTAAAGACCTCAAGCCAGGTCTGCGCCGCCTCAGTGAACTCAACCATGACAGCACACCCTCTCAAATCCCAATGGCTGGCGCTGGGCGCCATTGCCCTGTGGGGCACGTTGGCCACGCTGGGCG
>CAZLRQ010000042.1:0-13424 GCA_964562035.1 uncultured Rhodoferax sp.
CGTAGCGTCTGACCGGGCAGAACAGTTTCTGCAGTCCAGGCACTGATAGCAAATTTGAAAGTAAAAAGCCCCGCATGTGGGGCTTTTTCATTGCTGGCACCATTGAATTTCAAGTGGGTTGCATGAGTGTAGATCACGCTGTAGTCGAGTTCTCCTGTGACCCGGAAGGTGACCGTTTTGATTGTGGCAAGCGCATGCCCCTCACTTCACCTGCAAACGGTTGATGTACTCCAGCAGCGTCAAAATGCGCGCCCGCACCAAGGCGGCCGGGTCGTAGCGGCCACGGGCTTCCAGGTAGTACTCGGCGTCTTGCACCTTGAAGTCATGGCCCCAAATGGGCATGTCACGGCTGCCGTGGCTGGGCACGTTGGCGCCGTCAATCACCTGGTACAACCGGTCCATGGGGAACACGCCCTGGTTGGCTTTGCTGAGGCCGGTCAGGTCGGGCGGACTGCGGCGCAGCAATTCGACAAAGGGGCCGTTGCCTTTGCCGTCAACGCCGTGGCAGCTGGCGCAATTGGCATCGAACTCACGCTTGCCCAGGTCTTGCCGGGGCTGTTGCGCCAGCACGGCACTGCTGCACAGCAGCGCGCCCAGCGCCAGCCAGTGGGCTTTTTTGATTGCACTTTTCATGGTGGGACTCCCTGATGGTTGGTTGGCAGGGTGCGGCTTGTTGGCGCCAGTCACCCATGAACCATGCTAGGAGGCCCCCCGCGCGGGCGCTTGCGCTTTGTCAATTTCCGGGCGTCAGTGCCGGCTCATGCCGTCTCATTGAAGGTGTCGCCCAAGGCGCTCACCAGGCTGTCAATTTGCGCAGGGGTGCTGATGAAGGGCGGTGCGAGCTGGATGGTGTCGCCACCGTAGCGCACGTAAAAGCCTTTCTTCAGCATGGCCATGGCAATCTCATACGGGCGTTTGGCAGGCTCCCCCGGCACAGCGCTGATGGTGAAGCCCGCAGCCAGACCGTAGTTGCGAATGTCGGTGACGTGCTTGGCGCCTTTGAGGCTGTGCACGGCGTTCTCGAAATGGGGCGCCAGCGCCTTGACGCGCTCAGGCATGTGCTCTTTCTCCAGCACATCCAGCACGGCCAGGCCCACGGCGCAGGCCACGGGGTGCGCCGAGTAGGTGTAGCCGTGGGCAAATTCGAGCATGTAATCGGGCCCGCCAGCGGCCATGTAGGTGTCGTAAATCTCTTTTTTGGCCAACACGGCGCCCAGCGGTTGCGAGCCGTTGGTGATCTGTTTGGCCACGTTCATGATGTCGGGCGTGACGCCAAAGGCCTCGGCCCCGGTCCAGGCGCCCATGCGGCCAAAGCCGGTGATCACCTCGTCAAAAATCAGCAAGATGTTGTTGGCCGTGCAAATGTCGCGCAGGCGCTGCAGGTAGCCCTTGGGCGGGATGATGACGCCAGCCGAGCCGGACATGGGCTCGACGATGACGGCCGCAATGTTGCTTGCGTCGTGCAGCGCAATCAGGCGCAACAGGTCGTCGGCCAGTTCAGCGCCGGTGTCGGCCATGCCGCGTGTGAAGGCGTTGCCGGGCAGCATCGTGTGGGGCAAGTGGTCGGCCTGAATGCCTTGGCCAAACATCTTGCGGTTGGCCACAATGCCGCCCACCGAAATGCCGCCAAAGTTGACGCCGTGGTAGCCCTTCTCGCGCCCGATCATGATGGTTTTGCTGGCCTGGCCCTTGAGGCGCCAGTAGGCCCGCGCCATCTTCAGCGAGGTGTCGGCCGACTCCGAGCCTGAGCCGGTAAAAAACACATAGTCCAGCCCGGCGGGGGTGAGTTCCTTGAGCTTGTTGGCCAGCGCAAAGGAGAGTGGGTGGCCAAACTGGAAGGCGGGGGAATAGTCCAGCGTGCTCATTTGCCTGGTCACCGCGTCGGTCACTTCCTGGCGGCCATGGCCCAGGCCGGCGCACCACAGGCCCGACAAGCCGTCGAATATCTGCTTGCCGTGTTGGTCGGTGTAGTAGCAGCCTTTGGCGCTGACCATCAAGCGCGGGTTGGCTTTGAACTCGCGGTTGCCGGTGTAGGGCATCCAGTGCGCCTCCAGCCAGGCGGCGTCGGTGCGGGGGGCGGTCAGGGTTTGGGCGTCGGTCATGTCCATGGGGCAATCCTTGGTGGGCGGCAAAACGGCCATTTTGCGGGGCTCTGTTACTCTCATAAATGTTTATGTATCACTCCTTGGTTGTTGATCTATGCAAGTAAAGAGCCGGGCCGCCCTGGGCCAGTTGAGCGACATGGACATCCGTTTGCTGCGGGTGTTCAAGAGCGTGGTGGAGTGCGGCGGCATGGCCGCGGCCGAGCTGGAGCTGAACATTGGCGTCTCCACGGTCAGCCGCCACATCAAAGACCTGGAGACCCGCTTGGGCCTGAGCCTGTGCCGCCGGGGCCGGGCGGGCTTTGCCTTGACGGCGGAGGGCCAGCAGATTTACCTTGAGACCCTGCGCCTGCTCAGTGGTGTGGACGCCTTTCGCAGCCGGGTGGACGAGATTCACCAGCGCATGGGCGGCGAGCTGCACATTGCCGTGTTTGATAAAACCGCCAGCAACCCGCAGGCCCACATTGGCGCGGCCATTGCCCTGTTTGCAGCCCAGGCGCCCGACGTGAGCCTGCACCTGCACGTGGCGCCACTCAACGCCATTGAGCGCGGCGTGCTGGACGGGCAGTTTCAGGTGGGCATCATTCCCGGGCACCGCAGTTCGGACACGCTGGCGTATGAGGCGCTGTTCAACGAAGCCATGTTTTTGTACTGTGGCTGTCGGCATGCCTTGTTCACCGCGCCGCTCGCGCAAGAGCCGGCCGACTGGGACAGCCTGCGCCAGCAGGCCTTTGCCGGCCTGGGCTACCACTCGCCCAACATGGAGCTGAGCCAACAGGTGCGCCTGCAGCGCCAGGCCACGGGCTACGACCAGGAGTCAATCGCCACGCTCATTCTCTCGGGCCAGTTTTTGGGCTTTTTGCCCGACCACTACGCCCAGGCCTTTGTGCAAAACGGCCAGATGCGGGCGATCAACCCCGCGGTGTTTCAGTACCAATGCCGGTTTTTCAGCATCGTGCGGGCCTCGCCCCAGCCAGCGCGGGTGACCCGCGCGTTTCAGGACTGCCTGCGCCAGGCGCATGCAGCGAACCTGCCTGTGGCTTAGCGGGCGGGCCGCATCGCCTCAAAACCAGCCATTGGCCAACCCCTTGCCCGCCACCTTCAGCCGCACAATCACCCCATGGAATCTCACGGCGCTTTTCCCTTCTTGAAAGAAATCATCCTGTTCCTGGCCCTGTCAGGGGTGTTGATTCCGCTGCTGGCGCGCTTGCGCATCAACCCGGTACTGGGGTTTCTGGCCGTGGGCACGCTGCTGGGGCCTTACGGACTGGCCAGCCTGAGCGCGCAGTGGCCGTGGCTGGGCTACATCACCTTTGCCCGCCTTGAAGACGTGGAGGTGCTGGCCGAGTTGGGCGTGATTTTTCTGATGTTCATGATTGGCCTGGAGATGTCCATCAACCGCCTGTGGTCCATGCGCCGGCTGGTGTTTGGCATGGGCAGCCTGCAGGTGGGGCTGACCGCGCTGCTCATTGGGGCGATTGCCTGGCGCTTTGGCAACCGGCTGGAGGCGTCGGTGATTTTGGGGCTGCTGCTGGCGTTTTCGTCCACCGCCATCGTCATGCAGTTGCTGAACCAGCGGCGCGAACTGGGTTCGCCGCTGGGCCAGGCCTCGTTTGCCATCTTGTTGTTTCAGGATTTGGCGGTGATTCCGCTGCTGGTGCTCATCAGCATCTTGGGCGCGGGCGCCGGGGGCGAGAGTTTTGGCGCCATGCTGGGCAGTGCAGCGCTCAAGGGCGTGCTCACGGTGCTGGTGATTTACCTGGTGGGCCGGCGCGTGGTGCGCCCGCTGTTTCACCAGATTGCAGCCAACCGGCAGCCCGACACCTTCATGGCGCTCACGCTGCTGGCCACGCTGGGTGTGGCCACGCTGACCTGGGCGGCCGGCCTGTCCATGGCGCTGGGTGCGCTGCTGGCCGGGCTGATCATTGCGGAGACCGAGTTTCGCCACCAGGTGGAGGTGACGATGGAGCCGTTTCGCGGCTTGCTGATGGGCCTGTTTTTTCTGTCGGTGGGCATGGGCATTGACACGCGCGAGTTGCTGGCCGCGCCGCTGTGGCTGCCGCTGTCGGTGGTGGGTTTGTTTGTGCTCAAGGGCCTGGTGATATTTGGGCTGCTGCGCGTGTTTGGCCTGTCGTGGGGGCGCTCTCTGGAAGGCGGCCTGCTGCTCAGCCAGGGTGGCGAGTTTGCCTTCATCGTCATCGGGCTGGCCTTGTCGTTCAACCTGCTGCCGCGTGAGGTGGGGCAGTTCATGCTGATCGTGGTGGGTGTGTCGATGCTGGCCGCGCCGCTGGTGGCGCACCTGGGCCAGCGCCTGGGCGACTGGCTGGAGCGCCGCACCGTGGTGCAGCAACCTCTGGGCGAGGCTGAGTTTGGCGATTTGAGAGGTCACGTCATCATGGCTGGCTACGGGCGAGTGGGGCAAATGGTGGGGCAGTTGCTGCGCAGCCAGGGCGTGCCCTTTGTGGTCATTGAAAACAACGCCAGCCTGCTGGCGCAGCACCGCCGCTCAGGCGCGCCCATTGTGTTTGGCGACGCCAGCCGGCCCGAGCTGCTGGGCAAGCTGCACCTGGCCAGCGCCCGGGCCGTGGTGCTGACCATGGACGACACCGCAGCAGCCGTGCACGCGGTGCATGCTGTGCGCGGGCTGGCGCCCGACGTGCACATCACCGCCCGCGCGCGCGACGAGCGCCATGCCCGCACGCTGCTCGACGCGGGGGCCACGTTGGTGGTGCCGGAAACGCTGGAGTCCAGCCTGAAAGTGGCTGACACGGTGCTGCAGGTCATGGGCGTGGCGCCCGAGGTGAGCGACGAACTGCTGGCGCAGGAACGTCAGCGCTGTCTGGCGGCTTTGCGCGAGGCCCATTGACCGCCCTGAACACCTGTCACCCGTGACTTGAACCGGCGTGACGGCGACTGCCGCGCCAAAAATCAGCGCGGCGCTTGGGCGTCAGCGGATGGCTTGGCTTGGCGCTGCTGCTTGGCCTTGCGGACGCCCAAGAACACATTGACGGCAGCCGCCACATTGACCAGCGCCACCAGAACGGCCGGCCACACCGGCAGCGGCTGCCCCGAGACCGAGCCGTACACCAGCAACCCGCCCAAGGCAATGCCGCCAATCAAAATCCCGATCACGTCACCCTTGATCAAACCGTGTTGCTTGTGTTTCAAAACCAGATTCTCCAGTGCCTGTTGTGGGGGGCAAAATTTACCACGTTGCTTGTGGCATGCGCTGGGCGACAGGGCTGAATTTAAGCCTTTTAGGCCTGTAGCCCTTATGTAGCAAGCGCAAGTAGCTATATATTAAATAGCAATAAGTCATGGCGCCAAGCCTGATTGGACGTGGGCTATATTGGCCCCAACATGGCTATGGACCCGCTCCGGCGGGGAATCAAATGATGCTGGAACACAGCGCGGTGGACTGGGGTGTGGTGGCAATTTTCGTCACGGTGTACGTGGGCATGTTTCTGGGCGGGCTGCCCCAGCTCAAGCTGGACCGCTCAGGCGTGGCGCTGCTGGGCGCCATCGGCGTGGTGGGCCTGGGCGTGATGACAACCGAGCAGGCCGCCCAGTCGGTGGACTTGCCCGCCATTCTGTTGCTGTTCTCGTTCATGGTGGTGTCGGCGCAAATGCGGCTGGGCGGGTTTTACACCGCCGTCACGCGCCGGGTGGCCGCCTTGCCGCTGGGGCGCAATGCGCTGCTGGCGGCCCTCATCGCGGTGGCGGGCGTGCTGTCGGCCATTTTTTCCAACGACATCATTTGCCTGGCCATGACGCCGGTGGTGGCGCGCCTGTGCCTGCAGCGCCAGCTCAACCCGGTGCCATTTTTGGTGGGGCTGGCCTGCGCGGCCAACATTGGCTCGGCTGCCACGCTCATTGGCAACCCGCAAAACATGCTGATTGGCTCGGTGCTGCAGTTGCCGTTTTCACGTTACCTGGTGCAGGCCTTGCCCCCGGTGCTGTTGAGCCTGGCCGTGCTGTGGGCCTGGCTGGTGTGGGGGCCGCAAGCGCCTGACACCGCCCGCCTGCCCGCTGCCGCCACGGTGCCCGAGGCCGACCCGCCGTTTGACCTGTCCCAAACCCTCAAGGGCCTGAGCGTGGCCATCGCCTTGTTGCTGGTGTTTTTGTTCACCGACTGGCCGCGCGAAGTGGCCGCGCTGGTGGGCGCGGGCGTGCTGCTGTTGAGCCGGCGCTTTCATTCCTCGCACGTGCTGGGTTTTGTGGACTGGGAGTTGCTGGTGCTGTTCATGGGCCTGTTTGTGGTGAACCACGCCTTTGAGACCACCGGTCTGGCCGCCCAGATGGTGGCGTGGCTGGGCGGGCAGGGCATCAATTTAGGCGACACCGGGCCGCTGTTTGTGGCCAGCGTGGGTTTGTCCAACCTGGTGTCCAACGTGCCGGCGGTCATGCTCTTGTTGCCCCACCTCCAGTCGCCCCAGGCGGGCGTTACGCTGGCATTGGCCAGCACCTTGGCGGGCAACTTGCTGCTGGTGGGCTCCATTGCCAACCTCATCGTGGTGGACCTGGCCCGGCGCAGCGGCGTGGTCATTGATGTCTGGGCCCACGCGCGCATTGGCATGCCGGTCACGCTGTTGACGCTCGGTGTGGTGTGGGTCTGGCTGCGGTTCTAGCGACCCGCCAAAGCCAATCGCCCCTGCAGCGGTCAAGCGGCAGGGGCGATTGGCAGAGTTGGCAGGGGTCAGGCCTGATTAGTTGCCACCGTACATCTGTTGTGGCAGCCACAGAATAATCTGCGGGAATGTCAGGCAGAGAATCACCATCAGCAACTGCATCAGCACAAACGGAATCACGCCGACATAAATATCCTGAATCGTCACGCCCTTGGGCACCACCCCTTTGAGGTAGAACAGCGAGAAGCCCACTGGCGGTGTCAGGAACGAGGTCTGCAGCATCACCGCAATCAAAATCAGGAACCAGGTCATGTCGATGCCGGCCAGCTTGACCACCGGGGCCAGCAGCGGCACGATGATCAACACAATCTCGAACCAGTCCAGGAAGAAGCCGGCCACAAACACCACACCCAGCACCACCAGCACCAGTGCTGTTGGGCCCAGGCCCAGGCCCTTGAAGAAGTCGGTGATCAGCTCGTCGCCGCCAATCAGCCGCAGCACATAGGCAAACACCGTGGCACCAATGAAGATGGCAAAAATGAAGCAGGTCGTCATGGTGGTCTCAATGCCCACCTGGCGAATCACGGACCAGCTCAGCTTGCGGTTCAAAGCCGCCAGCACAATGGCGCCGGCAGCACCCAAACCCGAGGCTTCGGTGGGTGTGGCAATGCCAAAGAAGATCGTGCCCAGCACCACCAAAATAAGGCCAAAGGTGGGTATGGTGGAGGCGAAAGCGATGGCAATTTGTTTCCAGGTCAGCGGCTCAGCGTCCGTGGCTCGGGCCGGCACCATCTCGGGTTTGAAAATACCCAGCGCCAGGATGTAGAACATGTACATCAAGCCCAGGGCCACACCGGGCACCAGCGCACCCATGAACAGGTCGCCCACCGGGGTCGAAACCTGGTCGGCCATCAGCACCAGCATGATGGACGGGGGAATCAAAATACCCAGCGTGCCAGACGCCGCCACCACACCCGAAGCCAACGACTTGGAGTAGTTGTTTTGCAGCATGATGGGCATGGACAACACGGCCAGCAGCACCACCGAGGCACCCACAATGCCTGTTGAGGCGGCCAGCAAAATGCCAATCACCACCACCGTCAAGCCCAGGCCGCCCTTGATGCCGCCGAACACCTTGACGAAATTTTTCATCATGGTGTCGGCCACGCCGGAGCGGTCCAGCATCAGGCCCATGTAGACAAACATGGGCAGCGACACCAGTACCCAGTTCGACATGATGCCGTCAAAGCGGTCAACGATGCCGGAGAACTTGGCCCAACTGGTCATCAGGAACGTGTCAATGCCATATTGGCTGCTCAACACAATGCCGGCGGCGGCAACCGCCAGCGACAGACCGCCCAGCAACCAGGCCACAGGAAAGCCCGTGAACAGCGAGGCAATAAACATCAGCATGAAGCCGATGGCAAGGTATTCATAAATAGGCATGGCGATGTCCTCTTATAGTTTTGATGGGTGACGGCTCATCGTTGGCCAAACAGCGCGGCCCAGACCCGGGTCAGTCGCCCCAGCGCCGCCAAGGCCAACAGGGCGAAGGCGGTCACGATGAAGGACTTGAGGAACCAGCGGTAAGGCAGCCCGCCAGGGGCTGCCGAGACCTCATTGAGCTGGTAGGAGGACACAAAAAAGGGCAGGGCGTAAAAAATAATGACAAAGCAGAAGGGCAGGAGCAAGAACAACAACCCAAACAACTCCACCCACTGCCGGGTGCGTGGCTTCCAGGTTTCGGCCAGCACGTCAATGCGCACGTTGCGTTCCCGAATCTCGGTGAACGCCAGGCCCAGCATGAAGCCAATGGCGTACAGGTGCCATTGCAGCTCCTCCATCATGATCGACCCCATGTTGAAGACGTAGCGTGCCAGCACCTGCAGCACGATCACCAGAACCAGCACGGTCCAAAGGGCTGAAGCAATCTCCCCAAACCAGCCAATCAAGCGGTCAACACCGCGAGAAAAGGCTGTGGTGGGCAAGGCAATGCCGGACGGACCGGCTTGCGGAACATCCGCGCTGAGCGTTTTATTTGTCATGGTTATGTCTTATAGAGCGCACAGCGCGTTGTCAATTTCTACTTACGCTGGCTTACTTGTAGCTGCGTGGCAGGTAACCCAGCTCATGCCACTCGCGGTTCTTGTTCTGGAAGGCCGACATGCTGTCGTGCACCTTTTTGAACAAAGGATCCTTGGCAGACTCTTCAGCCAACACTTCTTTGGAGGCTTTGGAGAAAGCGTCCAGCATGGGCTTGCTGAACAGGCGCAAATTCACACCTTCTTTTTTGAACTTGGTGAGCATGTCGCCCTGCAGTGCTTCGGCCTTGGCCAGCGCCATCGTCACGCCCGCAGCGCAGGTGGTTTCAATCTGGGCCTGGGTCTGGGGCTTTAGTTTTGCCCAGGCGGCCATGTTCACGTACAGGTACTGGTTGGTAGAGGGCTGGTGCCAGCCGGGCAGGTAGTAGTTTTTGGCCACTTTGTCAAAGCCGAGTTGGTCATCTACCGTGGGCAGCGAGAACTCGGTGCCATCCAGCACGCCTTTTTCCAGCGCCTGGAACAGTTCGCCACCGGGCAACATGGTCACCGATGCGCCCAGCTTCTGGTAGACCTTGCCACCCAGCGCTGCCGCACGGAATTTCAGGCCTTTGAGGTCATCCGGTGTCTTGATTTCTTTGCGGAACCAGCCGGCCGCTTCAGGGCTGATGGAGCCGCACAAAATGGGGTACACGTTGTGCGGCTTGAAGGTTTCCTTGAGCAGTGCATCGCCGCCACCAAAGTAGATCCAGGCGGCAAACTGGGGTGTTTCCATGCCAAAAGGCAGCGCACCAAAAATGGCCGAGACTGGCACTTTGCCCAGCTCGTAGCCCATGAAGCTGTAACCCGCCTCAACCTTGCCGGTGGAGACCGCGTCAAAAATTCCCAATGCCGGCACCAGCTTGCCTGGCTCGAACACTTGCAGATTGACCGTGCCGCCCGAAATTTTCTTCAGTTGCTCCGAAACCCAGGGCATGGTGTCGCCGAGCGCGGTCAGGTTGGAGCCAAAGGACATCGGGATGCCCCAACGGACCACTTCCTGTGCAGAAGCGGGCATGGCGCCCAGTGCCAGCGTGGCGGCGAGCGCCAGGGGTGTGAGTACTTTTTTCATCATCATCTCCATTGATTTGTAGTTAAGAGTCGAACGAAAACAACCCCGGCGCTGCACCGGGGCAAGAAACGGGCTCAGGGCACCCGCACGGAACTGGCGCAAAAAGCGCAAGAAAGCCGAGACCCACAGGCGTGCTGGTCTCTCAATTGGAAAAAGGGCATGACAGTCTCCTCGCGTTATTGGTTTTTCTGGTCAGTGGCGGTGCGAGAACCCTGCCCTGACATTTACCGCTTTTACTTTACAGCATCTGGCCGCGGTGGTGGACTTTAGTTCAGTGGGTGTCCATTGATTGTGAAAGAACTTCAATCTTTGATGAAGTTATTTCAACCACCACGCATCACCAAATTGCCCCTGCAGCCAGGCAATGAAGCCACTCACTTTGGCTGGTACCAACCGGGGTGAGGTGTAGACCGCGTGAATCTCCTGTGCGGGCAGTGTCCAGGCCGTCAGCAGCGGCAGCACAGCGCCGGTCTTGACCGACTCGTGGGCCACGTACCACGGCAGGGCGGCCACGCCCATGCCTTCGCGGGCGGCGGCGAGCAGGGTCGACAGGTTGTTGGCGCGCAGCGGCCCTTTCACGGGCTGCGGCAGCGCTCCGGTGAAGTGCCAGCGCGCGTCGCCCTGCACGGTGCTGTAAATCAGCGCGTCGTGCGCGGCCAGGTCGGCCGGGGTGTGCGGGGTGCCGCGCTGCGCCAGGTAAGCGGGTGAGGCCACCACCACCCAGGGGTTCAGCCCCAGGTAGCGCGCCCCCAGCGTGGAGTCTTCCAGCCGCCCCATGCGAATGGCCACGTCCACCCCCTGTTCGACCAGGTTGACGTAGCGGTCTTCGCAGTTGAGTTCGACCTGCAGTTGCGGGTGCTCGCGCATGAAACGCATCACCAGCGGCGCCAGCACGCGCCGCCCAAACGCCACCGAGGTGCTGATGCGCAGCACGCCCTGCATCTGGCCCTGCAGCAGGCCGGCCACTGTCTCGGCCTCGTCCACATGGTGGGCAATCAGCTTGCACTTTTCGTAATACAGCGCGCCAATTTCAGTGGGCGTGACGCCATGCGTGGAGCGGTGCAGCAGGCGCGAGCCCAGCCCTTTTTCAAGCTGGGCCACCAGCTTGGTGGCCGAGGGCTGGCCCATTTGCAAATCAGCCGCGGCTTTGCTGAACGAGCCCAGGTCCACCACGCGAATAAAGAGCCGTATGGCTTGAATGCGATCCATGGCGCGCAGTAAACCATGCGGTTTGGCTTCGCGCAATATTCCGATCTGGAATATTGGTAATGCCCCGCCCAGGGCTTCCGTGGCTGCGCCCTTCGCCCGACGATTGAACTGTTCTTGCAATAAACCCAACAGGAGATCGATATGGCAAAGATGAAGGCCGCCATGGCCGCTGTGCTGGTGATGGAGAAGGAAGGCATTTCGCAGGCCTTTGGCGTGCCCGGTGCGGCCATCAACCCCCTGTACGCCGCGCTGCGCGAGCACCAGGGCATCAGCCATATCCTGGCGCGCCACGTGGAGGGCGCCTCGCACATGGCCGAGGGCTACACCCGCGCCGCACCCGGCAACATTGGCGTGTGCATAGGTACCAGCGGCCCGGCCGGCACCGACATGATCACCGGCTTGTACTCGGCCATTGCCGACAGCATTCCCATTTTGTGCATCACCGGCCAGGCACCCCGGGCCCGGCTGTACAAGGAAGATTTTCAGGCGGTGGACATTGAGGCCATCTCCAAACCCGTGACCAAATGGAGCGTGACCGTGCGCGAGCCGGCGCTGGTGCCGCGCGCCTTTCAGCAGGCGTTTCACCTGATGCGCTCCGGCCGCCCCGGCCCGGTGCTGATTGACCTGCCGTTTGACGTGCAGATGGGCGAGATCGAGTTTGACATCGACACCTACGAGCCCTTGCCCGTGTACAAGCCCGCCGCCACACGCAAGCAGATCGAGAAAGCGCTCGACATGCTGATGGCCTCGAATAAGCCCCTGATCGTGGCCGGTGGCGGCATCATCAACGCCAATGCCAGCGCGCTGCTGGTCGAGTTTGCCGAGCTGACCGGTGTGCCGGTGATTCCGACCCTGATGGGCTGGGGCACCATTCCCGATGACCACCCCCTGATGGCCGGCATGGTGGGCTTGCAAACCAGCCACCGCTACGGCAACGCCACGCTCTTGGCCAGCGACTTCGTCCTTGGCATTGGCAACCGCTGGGCCAACCGCCACACCGGCAGCCCCGAGGTGTACTGCAAGGGCCGCACTTTTGTGCACGTGGACATTGAGCCCACGCAAATTGGCCGCGTGTTCAACCCCGAGCTGGGCATTGTGAGCGACGCCAAAATGGCGCTGGAACTGTTTGTGCAGGTGGCGCGTGAGCGCAAAGCGGCCCGGCAGCTCAAGGACTTCAGTGAGTGGGTGAGCCGCTGCACCGAGCGCAAAGCGCTCATGCACCGCAAGACGCACTTCACCGAGACACCCATCAAACCGCTGCGTGTGTACGAGGAGATGAACCAGGCCTTCCCGCGTGACACCATTTACGTCTCCACCATTGGCCTGAGCCAGATTGCCGGTGCCCAGTTTTTGCATGTGTACGGCCCGCGCCAGTGGATCAACTGCGGCCAGGCCGGCCCGCTGGGCTGGACCATTCCCGCTGCCTTGGGCGTGGTGGCCGCTGACCCCACGCGCACGGTGGTGGGTTTGTCGGGGGACTATGACTTCCAGTTTTTGATCGAGGAGTTGGCGGTGGGCGCCCAGTTCCGGCTGCCCTATGTGCACGTGCTGGTCAACAACAGTTACCTGGGTCTGATTCGCCAAAGCCAGCGCGGGTTTGAGATGGACTACTGCGTGCAACTGGCTTTTGACAACCAGAACGTGGACGACCCGGCGCTCAAGAGCTACGGCGTGGACCACCAGGCCGTGGTGCAGGGCCTGGGCTGCAAGTCGCTGCGCGTGACCGACCCTGAAAAAATTCAGGGCGCCCTGGTGCAGGCGCAAGCCATGGCCCGCGAGTTCAGCGTGCCGGTGGTGGTGGAGGTGATTCTGGAGAAGGTGACCAACATCGCCATGGGCACCGAGATCGACAAGGTCAACGAGTTTGAAGATGTGGACTGCCGCCACCCCGAGGGCCACAAAGGCCTGGAACTGGCCGGGCTGCTTGAGTAACGGGCCCCTTCAACAACGAGATCCTAGGAGATACCAACATGCCCAAATTTGCCGCCAACCTGACCATGCTCTTCACCGAGCTGCCCTTTCTGGACCGCTTTGAGGCGGCCGCAGCAGCGGACTTCAAGGCCGTGGAGTTTTTGTTCCCCTACGCCTGGCCGGCTGACGACATCAAGCAGCAGCTGGACGCCCACGGGCTCAAACTGGTGCTGCACAACCTGCCTGCGGGCGACTGGAGCGCAGGTGAGCGCGGCATCGCCTGCCACCCGGACCGGGTGGACGAGTTTCGCGCCGGGGTGGCTACTGCGATTACCTACGCCCGTGTGCTGGGCGTGGGCCAGCTCAACTGCCTGGCCGGCATTGCCCCGGCTGGCGTGGGCGACGCCGTGCTGCGCAAAACGCT
>CAZLRQ010000043.1:0-13412 GCA_964562035.1 uncultured Rhodoferax sp.
ACCGCTTGCTGCCACTGGCGCAAGTGCGGCTGGGCCACGCCTGCCGTGGCTTGTTCGGCCTCAAGCCGGGCCTGGATCAACTCGGGCTGGTGGCGCAGCGCGGTGGCTTCCAGGTCGGCCATGTCGGGCAAGGTGGGGGGGAGCGCAGGCAGCTGCGTTGGCAAGGTCAGTTGCGCGGCGCTGCCCCACAGGCCCAGCAGGCGCACCAGGTCTTCGGTTGCGCTGAATGCCGCTTGCTGCGCCACGGCCAGTTGACTGACGGCGGCTGATTGCACCAGTTGCTCTTGCAGCAGTTGCGCCTTGCTCCAGTTGCCCACCCGGGCCATGCGCTGGCCCAATTCTGTGCCCGTTTGTGCGGCGTCTGCCATTTGGCGCAGTTGCGCCTCGGTCTGGCGCGCCGCCACGGCATTGATCCAGGCACGGTGCACGCTGTGCGACAGCTTGCGCACTTGGGCATCCAACTGCGCGCGTGCCAGCGCACTGGGTTGGGGGAGCGCAATGAGCCCGGGCTGGTGTTTCAGCGCCAATGCCACTGCTTGTGCGGGGAGCAAGGGTGCATCAGCGGGCTGACTGGCTGCGGCTTTTCCGGGTGCGGCGCTGGCGGCTTCCCATTTCAAAATATCGAGATGGCCGCGCAGGTTGCGGCCAACATCGGCGTTGGCTTGCACCCAGTCGGCCAGGTTGACCTCGGCGCTGGGTGGCACCGGCATGGGGCTGCTCAAAGCCGAGCGGTAGGGCAGCGCCGGCACGTTGGCCGCGGGGTCGGCAGCCAAAGACTGCGCCAGCGCCACGCAAGGAATACATGCTGCCAGCAGGGCAGCCAAAGTGGTTCTTCTCAAGAAATTCTCCTGAACGGTTCAACGGATCAAATGACCTCCGTGGCCCGGTCACCGGCCATTGAAGCCAGGAACAGACGGACCTCGGGCGTTGCGTTCAGGAAATGGGCGGCTTCAGGTGCGGTGCGCGGGGCACGCTGGCGAACAAGGCATGGCCACTGTGCATCAATTGCGTGGGCAATGACAGCAGCGGCAAGGGACGAATAACCGGGAAGAGGGCCACGCTGTGGCAAACCTGACACGTGCTGCACTGGGCGCAGTCACTGTGGGATGCAGGGTCACTGGACGCCGTGGTGGTGTTCAATGCGCCGGGTTCTGAGGGGTGCCCCATGGCCGACTCGGCATCGTGGCAGGGCAGGGGAGCGGTTGCTGAATTTAAGAAAAAAGTGGCTCCAGCCCTTATGGGGCCTGCCTGAGTAGCTATTGTTTCAGTAGTGACTGAATGCCCCGTCACCATTTGCATTGCCATGGCATCCCCCAGCCAGCCGCGCAAAGGCAGCAAGGCAATCATGAGAATGAGGAACGCAGCACGCATGTGTTGAATGATACGGGGCGCCAGATAAAGTTCACGGCGCATAACGTTTTAACGTACGCGCCGTGAGCATTCTCCGGGTTTAATGGCCCAGAATTTTGGACAAGAAGTCTTTGCTGCGTTCGTTTTGCGGGTTGTTGAAGAAGTCGTGCGGGTTGTTTTGCTCGACGATCTGGCCCTGGTCCATGAAGATCACGCGGTCAGCCACGGCCTTGGCAAAGCCCATTTCGTGGGTCACGCAGATCATGGTGATGCCCTGGTCGGCCATCTCCACCATCACGTCCAGCACTTCCTTGATCATCTCGGGGTCGAGTGCCGAGGTGGGCTCATCGAACAACATGATCTTGGGCTTGAGGCACAGCGCGCGGGCAATGGCCACGCGCTGCTGCTGGCCACCCGAGAGCTGCAGCGGGTACTTGCCCGCCTGTTCGGCAATGCGCACCCGCTTGAGCTGGATCATGGCTTTTTCTTCGGCTTCTTTTTTGGGCATCTTGCCCACCCACATGGGCGAGAGCGTCAGGTTTTCCAGCACGGTCAGGTGGGGGAACAGGTTGAACTGCTGAAACACCATGCCGACTTCTTTGCGCACCTGGTCGATGGCTTTTACATCGTCGGTCAGCTCCACGCCGTCCACGATCAGGTGGCCTTCCTGGTGCTCTTCGAGGCGGTTGATGCAGCGAATGAGGGTGGACTTGCCGGAGCCCGATGGTCCGCAGATGACGATGCGTTCGCCTTTGGTGACGGTGAGGTCAATGTCGCGCAACACATGGAAGTTGTTGCCGTACCACTTGTTGACTTTGTCGAAGGTGATGATGGGTTCAGTCATGATGCTTGGTGAATATTGAATTTTTTGGAGGGGCTTGTATGGGCGCGGGGCAATTGCCGCTTAGCGCTGTTTGCCGCGGTTGACCTGCTTTTCCACCCAGATGCTGTAGCGGGACATGGAAAAGCAAAAGATGAAATAAATCATGGCGATGAACAGGTAGCCTTCGATCTTGAACGGCCGCCAGTCGGAGTCGGAGTTCAGCGCCAGAGAGAGCGCGCCGGTCAGCTCATACAGGCTCACGATGGTCACCAGCGAGGTGTCCTTGAACGTGGAGATGAAGTTGTTCATGATGCTGGGCACCACCATGGCGAGTGCCTGGGGCAGCACAATCTTGCCCTGGGTTTGCCAGTAAGACAGGCCCAGCGTGGCCGCCGCTTCAATTTGCCCTTTGGGAATGGCCTGCAAACCACCCCGAATCACCTCGGCCATATAGGCCGCCGCAAACAGGGTGATGCCCACCAGCACGCGAATCAGCACGTCAATGGTGAAGCCCTCGGGCATGAACAGCGGGAACATGAACGAGGCCATGAACAGCACCGAGATCAAGGGCACGCCGCGAATCAGCTCCACGTAAATGGTGCAAAAACTGCGAATCGCCGGCAGCTTGGAGCGTCGACCCAGCGCCACCAGCAGCGCAATCGGGAAAGCCATGACCATGGACAACGAGGCCAACAAAATGGTCAGCGGCAGGCCACCCCAGCGGTCGGTTTCCACCAGGCTCAAGCCCAGCACGTTGCCGTACATGAGCATGAAGAACAGGCTCAATACCGCGATCCACAGCAAGCCCAGCCAGGCGTGCCAGAACGCGCGCGTGCAACTGGCGGCCAGCAAACCGAGCATCAGCAGGGTGGCCACCAGCGGGCGCCATTGTTCTTCAAACGGGTAGCGACCAAACAGGATGATGCGGTATTTTTCCGCGACCACGCCCCAGCAGGCACCCACACCGTCGACCCGGCAGGCCTCGAAGTTGGGCACCCAGGAGGCGCGGAAAATGGCCCAGCTCAAAAACTGGGGAATCAGGTAGAGCAGCGCGCCGCCGATGACCAGGGTCATCAGGCTGGTGCGCCAGTCACTGAACAGATTGGCGCGCATCCAGGCCACGGGGCCCGTGTTTTGCACAGGCGCCGGACGGGCCGCGATAGGCGTGAAAGTTTTGGCTGTCATGGTGATATGTCCTGCTTGTCAGATCAACGCTCTTGAATCGCCGAGCGGTTGTTGTACCAATTCATCAGCAAGGAGGTGGTGAGTGAGGTGGTCAGGTACACCAGCATCACAATCGCAATGCACTCCACCGCCCGACCGGTCTGGTTCAGGGCCGTGTTGGCAATCGACACCACATCCGGGTAGCCAATGGCCACGGCCAGTGACGAGTTTTTGGTGAGGTTCAGAAACTGGTTGGTCATGGGCGGAATGATCACGCGCAGCGCCTGCGGCAACATGACCAGCCGCATGGTCTGGCCGGGGTTCAAACCGAGCGCCGCCGCTGCCTCGCCCTGGCCGCGCGCCACGGACTGGATGCCGGAGCGCACCACCTCGGCCACGAAAGCGGCGGTGTAGATGCTCAAGCCCAGCAGCACCGACAAAAATTCCGGGGTCAGTGAGCCGCCGTTTTCGATGGCGAATTCGCCCATTTTGGGGGAGTTCAAGGCCGTCGGCGCACCACCCGCCAGCCAGCCCAGCAGGCTGCCTGCCACGCAAATTGCCACCGGCACCCAGAACATGCTTTTGAGGTGACCAGTCGCTTCAAATTGCTTGTGCGCCCACTTGCGGTAAACCACCGATAGCGCGACCCCCGCCACCAGACCAATCAAAGCCCACAGCTGGCCCATCTCCCACACGGGGATCGGAAAACTCAAGCCGCCCTTGCTCAAAAACACCGAACCAATTTGCCATGGCTCATAAGAGTCCGGCAGTGCCTCGGTGAAAAACAGGTACCACATCAGCAATTGCAGCAGCACCGGCACATTGCGGAAAAACTCCACGTAGGCGTAGCACACGCCCCGCACCAGCGCATTGCGTGAGAAGCGCCCCACACCGAGCAGCGTGCCCACAATGGTGGTCAGGATGATGCCCAGAATCGCCACGCGCAGGGTGTTGGTCAGGCCCACCAAAAATGCTTGCCAGTACGGCTGTGCCGAGTCAAAGGCATACAGGCTTTCGCCAATGTCAAAACCCGCCGGGCCGGTCAAAAAATCAAATCCGCTTTGAATACCGCGGATCTTCATGTTGTTCAGGGTGTTGTGGGCCAAAAACCAGACAACGGCAACGATCAGCCCGAGGGCGACCAGTTGGTAAATCAAGCCTCGGAACGCCTGGCTGCGCCAGGACCAGCTTTTCTTGGTGGGGGGGGACTTCTGTGTCATGAACGGGTGCGCTCTCTGGTAAGGGCGTGAAGAAACAAAGGCTGAAACAAAGACTGCCGGCACAAGAGGCTTGTACCGGCAGTCTCGCTTGTTGCCCTGACGGGCAAATCCGGTTTAGCGGACCGGGTAGGCGTACATCAGGCCGCCTTTGTTCCACTGGTTGTTCAAACCGCGTGGCAGAGCCAGGGGAGAGGACGGGCCCACGTTGCGCTCGAATATCTCGCCGTAGTTGCCGGTGGCCTTGATGGCACGTGCCAACCACGCCTTGTCCAGGCCCAGCAGTTTGCCGGTGTCTTCATTGCCGCCACCCAGCAGGCGCTGAATGATGGGGTCCGCGCTGGTCTTGAGTTCGTCCACATTGGACTGTTTGACGCCGTACTCTTCCGCCTCGATCAGACCGTACTGCACCCACTTCACGATGGTGAACCACTCGTCGTCACCGCGGCGGACCATAGGGCCAAGCGGCTCTTTGGAAATCAGCTCTGGCAGGATGAGGTGCTCTTTGGGGTCTTTGGCGACCTTGCTGCGCGTGGACGACAGGCCGGAGGCGTCTGTGGTGTAAGCGATGCAACGGCCGGTGAAATAGGCGTTCTCGGCAGCTTCCAGCTTCTCAAACACAACAGGCTTGATGTTCAGGCCGTTGGCTTTGGAGTAATCCGTCAGGTTTTTCTCTGTGGTGGTACCGGACTGTACGCAGACAGTCTGACCCTTGAGTTGCTTGGCGCTCTTCATTTTGGTCTTGACCGGCACCATGAAGCCTTGGCCGTCGTAGTAGTTGGTGACGGTGCTGACCAGACCCAACGAGGCGTCGCGGGTCAACGTGAAGGTGGTGTTGCGTGCCAGGATGTCGACTTCGCCGGACTGCAAAGCGGTAAAGCGTTGCTGGGCGTTCAGCGGAACGTATTTGACTTTTTCAGCGTCGCTGAGCACGGCGGCAGCCAAGGCACGGCAAACGTCCACGTCAAGACCAGACCACTTGCCAGCAGAGTCAGCGGCCGCAAAACCAGCCAGGCCAGTGTTCACGCCACAAACCACCTGACCACGCGCCTTGATGCCATCCAGCGTTTTACCGGCATGGGCAGGTACAGCCGACAGCGCACCGGCTGCGGCAAGGATGGCTGCGGTGGCTTTGAGTTTGCTTAAATTCATTAACGTTGCTCCAGATCAAGGTAGTTGGAAAAGAAAGGGCTAGAAATTTTGTCTCGATACACCCTGAGTTGGACTTTAGCGCTTCCCACAGTGGAAAACGCCTAGGGTTTACTCTTGAAGGTCATGCAAAAAGTTTATAACCTGATATGCGAGGCGACCTTCAACGGCAAAGTATATGCATGATTTATGCCAATATTCTTGAAACTTACATCTTCAAAATACGCAAATTTGCGCCAAGTTGGTGCAATGGGTAGCGACTCGTGCGGGCTGGCGGACGGGGAGCCACGGCTGACAAAATAGCGGGCTGGCAGCTTGCTGTGTTTTTGTGTTTACCGGAGATTGACGTGCTCAAAACCCCTTCAAATGTTGCTACCCCGCTGGCCTTGCCCACTGCTGCGCCTGAGGCGGTCGGCCTGTGCCCACAGCGCACTGCAACGCTGGTGGCAGTGCTGCAAGCCGAAGTCGAGCGCCAGCGCCTGCCGGGCGCGGTGGCCCTGGTGGCCCGGCATGGCAAAGTGGTGCTGCATGAAAGCGTGGGTGCGTTGGACCCCGCCGCCGGCACACCGATGGCTCATGACGCCATTTTTCGCATCTATTCCATGACCAAACCGATTGTCTCGGTGGCGGTGATGATGCTGATGGAGCAGGGCAAGCTGCTGCTGAACGACCCGGTAGCCAAGTATTTACCCGAGTACGCGAGCCAGAAAGTGACGACGCTGGTGGATGGTGCGGTGCAGTTGCAGGCGGTGCGGCAACTGGCCACGGTGCATGACCTGTTGCGCCACACGGCGGGTCTGACCTATGAGTTCATGGGCAGCGCGCCCGTGCAACGCCAATACGCCCAATTGCGCATGGGCTCGCGTGAGCGCAGCAACGCCAGCTTTTCGCATGAACTGGCGGCGCTGCCGTTGATGTTTGAACCCGGCACGGTTTGGGAATATGGCCGTGCGACCGACGTGCTGGGGCGCGTGGTGGAGGTGGTGAGCGGCCAAACGCTGGGTGACTATTTGGCTGAGCACATCTTCAAACCTTTGGGCATGACGGAAACCTGGTTCACCGTGCCGCCTGCGCACCACACCCGCATTGCCGAGCCCTTTGCGCGTGACCCCGAGGGCGGCATCCAGATGCGGGTGATTGATGTGCGCGAAGCCGCCGCGCTGGAGTCGGGCGGTGGCGGGCTGGCCTCTACGGCCCTGGACTACGCCCGCTTCATGCAGTTCATGCTGAACAAGGGCGAGTTGCACGGCGTGCGCCTGCTGGGCCCACGCACGGTCGATTTCATGACCGCCGACCACTTGGGTGACATCCCGGTCAACAGCGGGGCCTCGCGGGCCCTGTTGCCGCCCGGCCATGGTTTTGGCTTGGGTTTTGCCGTGCGCAAGCACCTGGGCGTGGCCAGCGTGCCAGGCTCGGTAGGTACCTATTTTTGGGGCGGTATGGCCGGCACTACCTTTTTTGTGGATCCAACCGAAGACTTGTTTGCCTGTCTGATGCTGCAGGCGCCCAACCAGCGTGAGTACTACCGCATGCTGTTTCGTGATCTGGTGTACGCCACGCTGCTGGATTGACGGTGCGCCCGGGCGCCCGTCAGGGCGTTTTGGTTTGCTTGCTGCGGCGCCAGAAATACCCCATGGCGGGCTTGACGCTGAAGCCGTGCAACAGCACCGAGAGCGTCACCACAATCAGCGTCATCTGAATCAACTGCAGCGCCAGGGGTTCGGGCAGCCCGTGCTGGATGGCGTACATCAGGTAATACAGTGAGCCAATGCCGCGCACGCCAAACCAGCCGGCCATGCCACGTATGCGCCAAGTGGTGTCGGTGCCTAACAAGCCGATGAAAACGCTCACCGGGCGGGCCACCAAAAACAAAAACAAGGCCAAGCCCACGGCGGGCCAGCTCCAGGAGCTGATGAACAGCGAGCCACCCACCAGCAAAATCAGCATCAGCTCTGACAGCCGCTCCAGGTGTTCCTTGAAAATCAGCGAACCTTCGCTGACCATGGGCAGTGCCGGCACATTGGCTTGCGCGAGTTTCAGCTCGGTTTGCCGCAGTGCCACGGCGGCGAAAAATACCGCCAAAAAGCCCCAGGCGCTCGCCATCACGGTCAGCCCATAGACCACCCCAATCAAGCCCAGACCCAGAAAGTCGTCCAGCAGCTCATGCTGGCGTGGCCCACCGCGCAGCCGCCAACCCAAACGGGCCAACCCCGCGCCCGCCAAAACGCCAATGGCAATGCCACCCACCGTGGCCCACACCACATCCACCAGCACCCAGCGCAAGCTGAGATCACCCAGCTCGTGCAAGCCCAGCAAGCCCAGGCCCAGCATGACAAAAGGGAAGGCACTGCCGTCGTTCATGCCCGCTTCGCAAGTGAGCGTGAAGCGCAATTGGTCGCGGTCGCCTGGGTGCCGAATTTGCACATCCGTGGCCAGCACCGGGTCCGTGGGGGCCACGATGGCCCCCAGCAACACGCCTGCGCCCAAGGGCAGCCCCAGCGCGTAGTAGCAAAAAGCGGTCACCATGGCCACAGTCAAGGTCATGGACACGGTGGCCAGCAAAATAGGCGCGCGCCAGCGGGGCACGCTGAAGGGCGCCGGCATTTTGATGCCCGCCGAAAACAGCGAAATCAGCACCGCCACCTCGGTCAGTACTTCCAGCAGTGCCGATTGTTTGAGCGGGTTGAAGTGAAACAGGTTGAGCCCACTCGGCCCGACCAGCAAGCCCACCGCAAGGTAAATGATGGCCGTGGTCACGACTGAACGCTTCAGCAGCGTGGTGGTGAGGCCCATGACCAGCAGCAAGCCACCAACCAGCAGGAACCATTGGGCGTTTGTCATGGCGCGGCTGTCAATTCACTCAAGCCCAAGCAACTTGGCCAGTGCCGGGGTCTCCAGAGCGCCGCCGTGGGTCACAACCTCACCTGTTTGCAGGTGGCGCGCCAGCAGGTAGGGTACCGACTCCGCGCCCAGGCTGTTGAACAAGGCTGTGTTGTCTTTCAGGGCTTGCGCCAATTCGGGTGGTGCACTGGCCGACGCTGAAATGCCACCCGAGCCGCCGAGCAGCGACTTTTCATGTGCGCTCATCAGGGTCGCGGGATCGGAGGCGCCCAGCAGGGCCGCACCTTGTGATGCGCTCTTGGGATTCATGATGGCCACGGGCACCCATACAAATTTGACCTTGCCATGCAGGGGCAGCGACGCCTCCCACAGGCGACCGCAATGCGGGCACTGCGGATCAAACAACACGTAAACCGCCTTGGTGCTCATCATGGCGCCCACCGTGAAACCCTTGCCCTGCGCAGCCACGGCCTCGTAGGGTTGGGCGGGCTTGGCAGCCGCGCTGGGCACTGAACTTGACGTATCTTGGGGTGAGCAGCCGCCGAGCAACAGGGCGATGGCAGTGGCGAGCGGCAGGGCGAGTTTGGCGTGGATCAAGTGAACTCCTTGGGTGGTTGGCACAGCGTTCATTCTGGCAGGGGTGGCGCGGGTTGCGTGTGCCGGTGGGTTCCTTCCCGCTTGCAAGGTTAAAACTGGCTTGGCCGAAGGTTGGTGGAGCAGGCATGGTTAGTATTCACGCATGCAAATCCAAATCAATACCGACCATCACATTGAAGGTCACGAGGCGTTCGCGGCATGGGCCACCGAAGAGGTGTCCCGCACTTTGGGTCACCAAAAAACCCATGTGACCCGAGTTGAGGTTCACCTGAGTGACGAAAACGGCCACAAGAGCGGCCCCAGTGACAAGCGCTGCGCTATGGAGGCCCGGTTGGAAGGTCGTCAGCCTATGGCCGTGACCCACCAGGCGGCCAGCGTGCACCTGGCGGTGACGGGTGCTGCTGACAAGCTGAGCCGTTTGATTGAAAGCACGCTGGGCCGGCTGGAACGCACCAAAACCTCGCCCCGCGTTGAACTGGGCGAGTCAGGCGCTAGCGACCTGAGCTGATGGTTTTTGTCGCGGGTCAATAATTGAGCACGATGTGCGCAATCAGACCGGTGGCAATGGCAATCAGCACATAGTCCGCGCCGACCTGCACCCACTGGTGCCCCCGGGGTGGCGCGCTTAAACGGTATGAGCGGTAGTCCACCACTCGGTACTGCTGGTTGCGAAACTCTCGGGGAATGTAGCCCCCGCGCCTGAACTGCGGACCGCGTGCGTTGTAGTAAGCCCCGTGGTCTTGCCCCCTGAAAACACGGGCATCGTGGCCACGGTAATCCCGTCGGTCATCACCCCGGTGGCCCCAACGGTCGTCTCGGCGGTCGTCGCGCCGCTCTTCCCACCTGTCTTCTCTGCGTTCCTCACGTCTGTCTTCGCGCCGATCGGTGCGCTGGTCCACACGGTAAACCTCACGCGGATTGACTTGCTGGCCTGTTCTTGCCTGCTCTTCACGCCCGGCGCGCCGGTCATGGTCCTGGGCCAAAGTGAGGGCGCTGAAGCCAAAGCTGGCGGCAGCAATGGCAAAGGCCAGGGCGTTTGATTTCATGGTGAGGCTCCTTGTAATGAGTGAGGCCTCATGGTGTTCGCGCCATGTGTCGCGTGTGTAAACCGCAGGGTGTTTTGTGCAAAGAACCGTAGCAGGGTGTGCCCGGCGGTCGGGTCAGTCTGACTGCTTCAGGTAGCGCATTGGGTGCAATTGCGGCCGCTCTCTTTGGCCTGGTAGAGGGCCATGTCGGCCCGCTGTACAAACGCCTCAGCCGTTTCGTTTCCGACCACTGCCAGACCAATGCTCAGCGTGATACAGGGTGCCACGCTGGAGGCTGCATGGGCGATACCACTGGCCTGCAAGTTGGCATGAATTCGTTGCGCCGTTTGTTTGGCGCCTTCCAGGTCAGACTCTGGCAACAGCACCGCAAATTCTTCGCCACCAATGCGGGCTGCCATGTCCGGTGTGTGGCGGATCGAGTGCGCCAACACCTCCGCAATTTTTTTCAGCGCCAGATCACCCATGGGGTGCCCGTAATGATCGTTGTACTCCTTGAAGCGATCCACATCAATGATCAGTAACGCCAGGCTTTTGCCATGGCGCAGTTCGCGGGCGTGTTCCTGGGCCAGTTTGACGTCGAAGGCGCGGCGGTTGGCCAACCCGGTCAGGCCGTCAGTCAGCGACTGTGCGTTAAGTGCGCTCACCTGTGACTGAATCAGTCCCAGCAACTGGTTGACCCGGTCAGCCAGAACACCCAGTTCGTCGGTGCCACGAATGGCCAGTCGTTTGTCCCAGGTCGACTCATCGGCCAGGGTGATGAGCTGCTGCTCAAAGTCGCGTAAGCGGCTGACCAATAAAAAGTGGATCATTAAAAACAGCAGCACCGCCAAAGCCACGGCAATCAACAGTTGCTCCTGACGCACGTGTTCAAACAGCTGAATGCTCTGCAAGTGCACATCACGCGACACATCAAGCGTGACCACGGCCGCGTCTTGACCCAGCAGGTCATTCAGCGGGTAGTACAAGTGGTAGACATTGGGCTCGTGGGTGGTGTAGAAGTCGGTTTTTTCCAGGTGGCCCGTGCGCTTGTGACCGGACCACAGGGTCAAGTTTGGCGGCATGGCGGTGCTCGCACGCACCTCAAATGGCAGGTTGACTTGTTGGCGCAGTTTGTCGAGCAGGGGTGCGTCGAGCAGGCGGCCCATGACGGCGGTTCCCACAAATTCACCGGTTGAGTCACTGCGCGTGATACGGGCCCAACAGGTCAGCATCAGGCCGGCGTCGGTGGGCATTACGCCGCATCCGGGAGGCAGGTTGGTTTGTTTGAAGTGAGCGGCAAATGCGCCGGCCTGCAAATTGGGCAAAGCGAGTTCCTTGCCTTCTGCGTCCCGGGTCACCCGTGTCAACACACGCTGGTCAGAACCGTACACCATGAACAACGACAGATCGGCCGGCGCCATGGCGTTGGGGCCAATATGTTCTTCGGCCCAAGCCGGGTCAGGCTTCAGGGCGAACTGGTACATGTCGGTCCACACAGACCAATCTCGTGTGATGGTGTTCAAGGCTTCCAGGCGGGCCTCAATGGCCTGTTGCACCCTGCTCATGTGCGCTATCAGATCCCGGCGCTCAATGGCTGCATAGCTCTCAGTCATGCGGCTCTGAAGCAAGCTGAGGCTAATCCCGGCCATCAATCCAGAGCACGCCACAAAAGCCAGCAAAATCTTTAACCGCAAGCCCATGTCTGATATTGATTCGTTGAGAGAAGGCGACGGTGTTTTCTTGACGCCTATTTGGCTCTGACGCCTTGTACCAGCGCGCCCAGCGCAATGCCCACCAGCGCCCACAGTAAATCCCAGTTACCCGTACCCAGACCGGCAATGGCCGGGCCGGGGCACACCCCACACAAGCCCCAACCCACGCCAAACAACGCAGCGCCCACTTGGGTGTCACGGTTCCAGGTGGCGGGGTGTTTGTGAAAGTGGTCGTCAAGCAGCGGCCGGGCCATCAGGCGCGGCGCCAGTTGGTATGCCAGCAGGGTGACCAGCACCGCGCCGCCCATCACCAGCATCAGGCCAAAGTCTTCAAAGCGCAAAAAGCTCAACACCACCTCGGGCTGGATCATGGTGGCGTAGGACAGGCCAAAACCAAACAAGGTGCCCGCCAGCAGTGTGGCCAACATGCTGGCCAAGGTCAGCCGGGTGGCGTTCATGGCAACCACCGTGCAGCCAGATTGGCGGTAAGAAAAGCTGTGGCCATGAAGGTCAGCACCGCCATCAGCGACGGCAGTTGCAATGAGCCCAGCCCGCAAATGCCGTGCCCGGACGTGCAGCCGTTGCCCAAGCGTGCACCGTAGCCCACCAAAAAACCACCCACCAGCAACTGCCACGCTGGCACCGCTGTGGCTTGCGGAGCACCACCCGCAAAACCCAGCCACCACACCAGCGCCCCCAAGATGAGTCCCGCGGCATACACCAGCCGCCAACCGCGCGAGCCCACAAACCGCGTTTGCTGAAAAAACGGCCGCTGCACCAGATACGACCAGGTCGAGGAAAACACCGAACTCATGCCGCCGATGCGACCCGTCAGCACATACAGCAGCGCGGTGCCTGTGCCAATGAACACCCCACCCAGCAGGTAGTGCTGCCAGCCCAGAGGAAATAGGGAAAGAGAAATAGTCATGGGCACGAATTATCCGCGCCCTCCAAGACTTCAGTCGTAGCGCGCGACGCTCAAGCCTTCCATGCTGATCTCGGGTTGGCGCCCACTGATCAGGTCCGCCATCACGCGCCCGGTCCCTGCCGCCATGGTCCAGCCCAGGGTGCCATGCCCCACGCTCAGCAACAGATTTTTCATACGCGTCTCACCCAAAATGGGTGTACCGTCGGGCGTCATGGGGCGCAAGCCGGTCCAGAACTCGGCCTTCGACACATCGCCACCCTTGGGGAACAGGTCGCTCACCACAAATTCCAGCGTGTCGCGCCGGCCTTGGCTCAGGCTCAAGTCAAAGCCCGACAACTGGGCCGTGCCGCCCACGCGAATGCGGTCGCCCAGCCTTGTGACGGCCACCTTGTGTGTCTCGTCCATCACGGTCGACTCAGGCGCTTTATCGGCGTTGGTGATGGGCACGGTGATGGAAAACCCCTTGACCGGGTAGATAGGCACCCGAATACCCAGTGGCGCCAACATCTGGGTGGCGTAGCTGCCCAGTGCCAGCACATAGCGGTCAGCCCTCAGCACTCCGGCATCGGTGCGCACGCCGGTAATTTGGTCGCCAATGTGCTCCAC
>CAZLRQ010000044.1:0-5620 GCA_964562035.1 uncultured Rhodoferax sp.
CCGTGCGCACGGGGGTTAAAGACCCGGCCGGGTTGGACCTGGTGGTCAACGCCACGCCCATGGGCATGAACGAGGGCGATGCCATGCCCATGGATGTCTCGCGCATCGACGCCCGCACCTTTGTCGGTGAAGTGGTCATGAAGACCGAGATGACGGCCTTTTTGGCCGCAGCCCAGGCGCGTGGCTGCCCCGTGCAGGTCGGCTCCGACATGCTGTTTGAGCAGATTCCGGCTTACCTTGAGTTTTTTGGCTTCCCCAGCACCACGCCCGACGTTTTGCGGTCCGTGGCCCAGTTGAGCTATTGAAGGAGTACCCCATGACCCCGCACCCCACCCACCGTGAAGCCGTCCCCGACATGCCCAACCGACTCGGCATTGACGGCATTGAGTTCATTGAATACGCCACCAGCCGCCCGCAGGCGCTGGGCCAGGTGCTGGAGAGCATGGGCTTTCGGCCTGTGGCGCGGCACCGCTCGCGCGAGATCGTGCTGTACCGCCAGGGTGGCATGAACCTGATCGTGAACGCCCACCCCGACGACGCCCGCGTGAGCGCCACGGTGGACGGCCGCCCGGTCATCTCGGCGGTGGCGTTTCGGGTGCAAGACGCGCTCAAGGCCCACACCCGCTGCATGGAACTCGGCGCGTGGGATGTGCCCAGCCAGGTCAAGGCCATGGAGCTGCACATTCCGGGCATTCGTGGCCCCGGTGGCAGCCGCTTTTACTTTGTTGACCGCTGGAAAGAGTTCTCCATTTACGACATCGACTTTGTACCCATCCCCACGGTCGACCCCGCGCCACCGGCGCTGGCCGGCATGGGCTACTTTGGCCTGGTGCAATACATCGGCGCCGAGCGCAGTGCCGACTGGGTGGCCTACTACGAGCACATGTTTGACTTCAGCGTGATCCCCGACGAGCAGCGCTTTGGCATTTTGCCCAAGGGCACCCTCATGCGCAGTCCGTGTGGCGGCTTCCTGTGGCAGTTGATCGAACCCGATCCCATGATGGACGAAGACGAAGCCCCCGAGTGCCTGCAGCGCCTGGGCCTGGGCGTGCCAGACGTGAACGCGGCGGTGAGCCTGCTCAAAGCCCGCGGCGTCGAGTTCGTCGAGTCGGCCCAGTTGCATCCTGAAGACCGGGGCGCCCTGACACGCACCGTGCTGGGTTCGGTGTCGTTTGAGCTGGTTCACCAAGCGGTTTGAGGCACCCACCATGAACATGCTCAACGGATTCGGGATGGACACCATCACCCTGGCCGGCCCGCTGGAGGCCAAGCTGGCCGCCATGGCGAACGCCGGCTTCACTCAGGTGATGCTCAGCGCGCGCGACATCGTGGGCCACCCCGGCGGGCTGGACGCCGCCGTGGCCGCGGTGCGCAACAGCGGCTTGCGCCCCACCGGTTTTCAGGTGCTGCGCGACTTTGAAGGCCTGTCGGGTCACCTGCACGGCTACAAGGTGGACATCGCCAAGTCCATGCTGGAGATGTGCGCCGCGCTGGGCAGCAAGGTGTTGCTGGCGTGCTCGTCGACCTCGCGCCATGCCACGGACGACCTGGACCTGATTGCCCAGGACCTGCGCAAGCTGGCCATGCTGGCCGTGCCGTTGGGCATCAAGGTGGCGTACGAAGGCCTGTCCTGGGGCCGCACGGTCAACGAGTTCACCACCTCGTGGGACATTGTGTGCCGTGCCGACTGCCCCAACCTCGGCATCGGGCTGGACTCGTTCCACATCTTTGCCGCCAAAACCCCACTGGACAGCATTGACGACCTGGACCCCGAGCGCATTTTTCTGGTCCAGCTCTCGGACTTCATGTGGCAGGACACGCCCAGCTTTGAAGAGCGCATGACCACGGCCCGCACTTTCCGCGTGTTCCCGGGCGAGGGCGTGCACAGCGAACAGCTGGCCGATCTGGTGCTGCGCCTGGACCGCATTGGCTACCGGGGCGACTACAGCTTTGAAGTGTTCAACGACGACTACCAGCAACTCCCGCTGCCCGTGGTGGCGGAGCGCGCGCGGCGCAGCACCCTGTGGCTGAGCGAAAACGTGTTGCACCGCTCGCCGCCTTTGCCAGATTGGGTCCGGCGCTAACATTGAAGTTTTTCGGCTTGCACCGACTTTCTTGATGACCGACATTCTGGGCTTGTCCCTGCCGATTTACCTGGCCATAGCTATCGGGTTTCTGGCCACGCGTTTCGGGCTTTTCGTCAAGCCCGAGATGCGGGTGCTGGGCAAGTTTGTCATCAACTTTGCGCTGCCGGCCATGCTGTTCAATGCGCTGTCGCAGCGGCCCCTGGCGGACATCATTCAGGGCGACTTTCTGCTGGCCTATACGCTGGGTTCCCTGACGGTTATGTTGGGCGGCATGGCCTGGGTGCGTTTTGTGAAGCACGGCAATCTGCGCGACCAAGCCTACTTTGCCATGGGTCTGTCATGCTCCAACAGTGGCTACGTGGGCTACCCGGTGGCTTTGCTGGTGCTGGGCGGCCCGGTGGCCGGCGTGGCCCTGGCGCTGTGCATGGTGGTTGAAAACCTGCTGATGCTGCCCCTCTTGCTCTCCCTGGCTGACCACGAACCAGGTCGCCAGGAGCATTGGCTGCGCAGTTTGGGCCAGACGCTGGCGCGCTTGCTGCGCAACCCCATGATCATGGCCATTGCCGCGGGCTTCACCGCGTCGCTGCTGGGCTGGCATTTGCCCGAGCCCGTGGGTCGTACCGTCACCCTGTTCTCGCAAGCCACCAGCGCCGTGGCCTTGTTTGTCATTGGCGGCACGCTGGTGGGCTTGCGTATCAAGGGCTTGCGCCGGGTGGTGTCGCAAATTGCCGTGGGCAAACTCATTTGCCACCCGCTGGCTGTCTTGGCAATGGTGCTGTGGGTGGTGCCGGTTGCCGACCCCCAGTTGCGCACCGCCGCCGTGCTGTTTGCCGCCATGCCCATGCTGGGCATTTACCCGATCCTGGCCGCCCGGCATGGGCGGGAAGAGGTCAGTGCTGCGGCCTTGCTGGTCACCACCGTCGGCTCCTTTTTCACCCTCAGCGCGCTGCTGTGGACGCTGCGCGTGGTGCCCGCCTGGGGTTGAGTCAAGCCTGTTCACGACGGGCGCGGTGTGCCTGTTGAGGTTCTTGGGTATATTTGCTGCCACTGCCCGCTGAATTGACGGTTCAAGCTATCAAACAAATAGCAAAAAGATCCCATGAATGACAAAAAACCCTTCGAAATTGCCCGAGAAACCCTCAAGCTGCTGACCTCCCGCAAGCTGGCACCCACCCCACTCAATTACCAGTCCATTTACAGCGAGGTCGCGGGTACGGCGGTGGAGCCGCCCTTTCCGGCAGACCGCTTGCGCGACATTGCACACGCCTTGCCCACCAAAACGCCTGGACAGCAAAAGCAACGCGGGTTGCTGGTGTCGGCGGTTGACCAACTGAACTGGACCGGCGTCAAGACCGCTCTGATGGCCTATGGCGGTTTTTCACCGCCCGCAACAGAACCTGCAGGCACTGACGTCAACACCAAACCGGCCACCGCACCGTCTGATCCTGCCACGGCGACGGCGCCAATGCTGGCGCCAGCATTGGGCGCCCCTGCGTTGACCGCTGATTTTTTTGAACAAATTGCCCGCTTGATTGAGTACGCACTGCCGGCGTTGGGGCATGACGATGCGCGCTTCACCGAACAAGCGCAAACGCTGCTGAAAGCGCTGCGCCAACCGTCGGCTGACGCGATGGCCGTCAAGCTGATGCTGGGTAATTTTGGCCACCGCTTGTCATTTGCCGCGGAAGAGCAGGCCGAGGTTCGCGACACTTTGCTCATGCTGTTGCACCTGATCATTCAAAACATTGGTGAGCTCAGCGTGGACGACCAGTGGCTCAAAGGTCAGATTGATGCCTTGATGACCGCCTCGACGCCACCGCTGTCACTGCGCCGGCTCGACGATGTGGAGCGTCGCCTGAAAGACGTCATCTTCAAGCAAACCGAGGCCAAGGGACAGGCCATGGCCGCGCACGAAGAAATGCGCCAGATGCTGGCTACTTTTATCGTGCGCTTGTCCCAGATGACCGAATCCACCAGTTCATTTCACAGCAAGATGGAAGAGAACGCCCGCCTGATTGAGCAGGCCAAGACGCTGGCCGAAATTGCCCCGGTGCTGAAAGACGTGGTGGGCGCCACCCGCTCCCTGGCCCACGACAGTCTGAGCGCCCGCGACGAGTTGCGGGACATGCGGGAAAAGGCCCTGAGCACCGAGGCCGAGCTGGCCAAGCTGTACCAGGAACTGGACCGGGTCAGCACCCAGGCCCGCCATGACCCACTCACTGGCGCCTTGAACCGGCAGGGGCTTGATGAAGCGCTCAACCGCGAGGTGTCCAACGTGCGCCGCAAGGAGACCCCGCTGTGCATGGCCTTGCTGGACATCGACAACTTCAAGAACTTCAACGACCGGCTCGGCCACGCCACCGGGGACGCCGCGCTGACTCACCTGGCCACCGTCGCCCGCGAAGTCATGCGCCCCCAGGACACCCTCGCCCGTTACGGCGGCGAAGAGTTTGTGATTCTGTTGCCCGACACCCCGCTGGACAGCGGGATCGAGGCCATGACCCGCTTGCAGCGCGAGCTGACCAAGCGGTTCTTCCTGTCCGGTACCGAAAAAATCCTCATCACCTTCAGCGCCGGTGTGGCCCAGCTCACCGCCAATGAGACCGGTATGGAGGCCATTCGCCGGGCCGATCAGGCCATGTACCTGGCCAAGCGGGCAGGCAAGAACCGCGTGCTGGGGGCCTGAGGCCACCGCCACCGCCACCGCCACCGCCACCGCCACCGCCACCGCCATGATCTACCTGCTTTTGAGACTGCTGATTTTTTGAAGCGGAGTACGTCATGAGCATTCGTAACCTGGACGCCCTGTTTGACCCCGCTTCCGTAGCCGTTTTCGGGGCCTCCCTGAGGCCTTGCAGTGTGGGTGCCACGGTGTGGCACAACCTGAGTGCAGGCAACTACCAAGGCGCGTTGTGGGGCGTCAACCCCAAGTACCGTGAACTCAACGGGCGCCCGGTGGTGGCCCGGGCCGCCGACCTGCCGTCGGCCCCCGATCTGGCCGTGATCTGCACCCCCGCGGCCACCGTGGCGGGTTTGATCGAGGACCTGGGCCGGTTGGGCACGCGCGCGGTGGTGGTGCTCACGGCCGGCATGAGCGATGACCAGAAAAAAGCCATGCTGGCGGCCGCACAGCGCCATGTGCTGCGTATTTTGGGGCCCAACTGCATTGGCCTTTTGGCACCGCACCAGGGTCTGAACGCGAGTTTTTCACACATTGACGCGTTGCCCGGCGAGCTGGCTTTCGTCTCGCAGTCCGGCGCACTGGTCACGGCCATGCTGGACTGGGCCCGGGGCCACGGCATTGGGTTTTCACACTTTGTTTCGCTCGGTGAACACGCCGATGTCGACTTTGGCGACCTGCTGGACTACCTGGCCAGTGACGCCAAAACGCGCGCGATTCTGCTGTACATCGAATCCATCGAGTCACCGCGCAAGTTCATGTCGGCGGCCCGGGCCGCCGCACGCAACAAGCCGGTGATTGTGGTGAAGGCCGGACGCTCGGCGCTGGGCCAACGGGCTGCCGCCTCGCACAC
>CAZLRQ010000044.1:5720-9580 GCA_964562035.1 uncultured Rhodoferax sp.
CCGGGCACGCAGCCGCGCGTGATGAGTTGCTGGCTAGGGGACCAGGCGGTGACCGAAGCACGCCAAATTTTCCAAACGGCGGGCATCCCGGCCTTTGACACGCCCGAGCAGGCGGTACGGGCCTTTTCCATGCTGCGGCATTACCGGCAAAACCAGGCCGAATTGACTGAAGCGGCGCCCGCCTTGCAGCCGCAAACCCGGCTGGACTTGCCCGCCATCCAGGCGGTGGTGCAGGCGGCACTGGCGCAAGGGCGCGAGATGCTGACCGAGCCCGAAGCCAAGGCGGTGCTGGATGCCTGCGGCATTCCGGTGGTGAGCACGCAGCGTGTGGGCGCCACGCCAGACGCCGCCGTCAAGGCGGCCAGCGCCATGGGCTTTCCCGTGGTGCTGAAAATCTTGTCCGACGATATTTCGCACAAATCCGATGTCGGCGGCGTGGCGCTGAACCTGCAAGATGCCGCCGAGGTGCACCAGGCGGCGCAAACCATGCTGAGCCGCGTGCGGCGCCAGCAGCCGTTGGCCCGTGTGCAGGGCTTCACGGTGCAGGCCATGGTGCAGCGCCAACATGCGCAAGAACTCATCGTGGGCAGCACGGTGGACCCGGTGTTTGGCCCGGTCATTTTGTTCGGGCAGGGCGGTACGGCAGTGGAGGTCATGGCCGACCGCGCGGTGGCCCTGCCGCCGCTGAACGCCCCGTTGGCCAACGCCCTGATGGCGCGCACACGCGTGGCGCGGCTGCTGGCCGGGTGGCGTGACACGCCACCCGCCGACACGGTGGCGCTGCAAGGGGTGCTGGTGGCGGTGTCGCAACTGCTGGCGCAAGTGCCTGAAATTGCCGAACTCGACATCAACCCGCTCATTGTCAATTTTGAAGGCGTGGTGGCGCTGGACGCCCGCATCCGGGTCAGCGCCAGCGCGCCGGCCGGGGCGGCGAACTTTGCCATCCGGCCCTACCCGGCAGAACTGGAAGAAACCGTGCTGTGGGAGGGCCGCACGATCAGCTTGCGCCCCATCCGGCCGGAAGACGAGGCCTTGCACATGGCGTTTTTGCAGCAACTCGACCCCGAGGACGTGCGCCTGCGCGTGTTCTACAGCAAGCGCACCATGGCGCGCAGCGAGCTGGCCCGCCTGGTGCAGATTGATTACGCCCGCGAAATGGCATTTGTGGCCCTGGCCGACGGGCCCGACGGCCAAACCGAGACGCTGGGCGTGGCCCGCGCCATGACCGACCCGGACAATGTGGAAGCGGAGTTTGGCGTGATCGTGCGTTCAGACCTGAAGGGCAGCGGCCTGGGCCTGCTGCTGATGAACAAACTGATTGCCTACCTGCGCAGCCAGGGCACACAGCGGCTGGTGGCCAGCGTGCTGGACTACAACGAACGCATGCTGAAACTGGCCCAGGCGCTGGGCTTCAAGGACGACCCAGCGGTGCGCAACGGCGACGGCACCAGGGGCATTGTGCTGCGCTTAACGGATGCCCATCACGGACTGAATCAGGTACTTGGCCACAAAGCCAAGCATGCCAAACCCCAGACCCAGAAAGATGATGAAGGTGCCGAACTTGCCCGCTTTGGAGGCCCAGGCCAGTTGCCCGATGATGAACAGCATGTAGAGCATGAAGGCGCCCACGCCAAAGGTCAGGCCAAAGGCGGCAATCTGCTCTTCTGAATAACCGAACATCAGCGGCTTTCCTTCTTCATAACGTCCCGCTCCGGCAGGGCAGACACATCAACCAGGTCGCGGTAGGCGTGCCAACTGGCATGCCCCAGCATGGGCACCACCGCCACCAGGCCCAGCAGCACCGAGCCCAGGCCCAACAAAGTGAACCCCAGAATCAGCGCCGCCCAAAGTGCCATGGGCCCGGGGTTGGCCAGCACCACCCGCCAGCTCGTCAGCACCGCTTGCAGCAGCGTCACGCGGCGGTCCAGCAACAAGGGCATGGCCACCACCGTCGAGGCAAAAATGGGGGCGGCCAAGGCGCCGCCCAGCACCATCCAGAGCTCAAACAAATAGTGATCTGGTGCCAGCACCACATGGCGGAGAAAGTCCAGGGGTGCATTGATGGGCATCGGCGACAGCAGGGTGATCAGCGCCGCCGAGGTCAGCACCCAGCCCGTGGCCGCCAGCGCCAACAAGGCGCCAAACTGCACCAGCGTCCAGTAATCGTTGCCCCATTTGTTGGGGTGGCCTTTTTGCCAGTTCAACCAGGTTTTCAGCACCACTTGGAGGTTGGCTTTTTCGCCGCGCTCCAGCGCGCGGCTCAGGGCATACAGGCTGGTCGCCAGCACAGGCGCCACCACCATAAAACCCGACAAGGCGCCTGCCATCAGCCAAAACCGGTCGTGCGCCACCAGCAAGATGGCCGCGCCCGCCAGCGACATGGCCAGGCCATGCGCAAAACTGAGCCAGCCGCACTTGGCGATGTCCTGCCAGCCCAACGCCAACCAGTGCAAGGGTTGGGTCAACGCAATGGTCCGAACGGCAGGCGTCTGCCCGCTGGACGACGCCACGGGCGCCGGGGTTGGAGAGGTGTGCATAAGGTGGCTCAGTTTAGATCTGGGTTGCCGGCCAGGGCTTGACGCAAGTCAACAGGCCAAGGAAACCGGGCCTTGATATTGCCATGAGAAGCGGGTTACTGCCCCGCACGCAAAAAAGCCGGGGCTCGCAGCAAGCGAGCCCCGGCTGGGTAACTGGGCCGTGACTGGCCCAGTCGACCGGTGATCAGCCGGTCAAGCAGTCAAGACCTGGTTTACTTGGCTGGGGCTGGGGCCTGGCCATCGCGCATGCCGTGCTTGCCACCGTGGCGACCGCCGCGCTGCATGGCGTTCTCGTCAAACGTCTTTTTCTGCTCTGCGGTCAGCGTGGCGTAGAAAGCTTTGGTGGCTTCACCGCGCTGGGTCATGGCCGCGTTCATCTCGGTCATGCGCTGGGTGTGCAACGTCTGCATTTTGTCAATGCGCTCGGGGGTGCTGAGTTTTTGCATCTCGGCGGGGTCGGGGCGCTTGGCCATCAGACCGGCTGGGGGTTTCATGGCGGTGGTGTAGGCGGTCCAGGCACTTTCCTGGCTGGCCGTGATCTTGAGTTGCGCCTTCAGGGCGTCAAAACGCTTGTCCATGCGGGCTTGCATCTTGGCCGGGTCCATTTTGCCCATGCGCTCGTGGTGCTTGCCGCCGCCGTGGTCCATCATGCCGCCGCAGTCATGGCCCGACGCAGCAAAAGCAGTGAAGCCAGCGGTTGCCAGCAAACCAGCGATCAACAGGGGTTTAAAAATCGATTTCATAAGTCCATCCTTCGGTGAAGTCCGATGCACCGGAATTGGCATCAGCGTGGAGTCAAGTGTGGGCGGCCTGTGTATCGGCGCCATGACGTCCATTCAAAGCTTTGTAAAGTTCAGCGAACAAGTTTGGCGGTGATTTGATGGGATGATTGCCGGCTGAAGTTTTCAATATTCATGACAAAAGGGCGCCAGTGTTCAAGAACGTGATCGTGTATCGAATCGGGCCAGACTGGTCCGCCACCGTGGCGCAAATCGAGGAAAGCCTCGACAGCAGCCGCTTTGTGCCCTGTGGCGCCAGCCAGGAAAAGTCCATTGGCTGGGGTGAGCCCCGGGGCGAGGCCCACGGCCCGCTGGTGGAGTCCGTTGGGGGGCAAATTCTGCTCAAACTGATGATTGAGACCAAAGCCTTGCCCGGCTCGGTCATCACCAAAAAGGCCAAAGAGCGCGCCGCGCAGATTGAGGCCACCACCGGGCGCAAGCCGGGCAAAAAAGAGCTGGGCGTGATCAAGGACGACATCAAGCTGGAGCTGATGCCGCTGGCCTTCAGCAAAGAGTCGGCCACACTGGTGTGGATTGACCCCGA
>CAZLRQ010000044.1:9680-11862 GCA_964562035.1 uncultured Rhodoferax sp.
CGGCAAGCTGCCCACCCGCCTGGCGCTGACCTGGGACGGCCGCGTGTCGTTTGTGCTGACCGAGGGCATGCAGATCAAAAAGGTGCAGTTTCTGGAGGTGGTGTTTGAAGGCACCTCGGGTTCGGGCAAAGACAACGGCTTTGATGCGGATGCGGCCATTGCGACCGGTGAGCTGCAAAAGCTGCTGCCTGACTTGCTGGAGGCCCTGGGGGGTGAAGTGGTACGGCCGCAGGTCTAAATAGTAGTCAAATAGGGCTTCAGCCCTTATACAGCAAGCCTGAACAGCTACTTATACAATAGCACGCAAGACAGGGCTGGTCGTCTGCCCCAAGGCGGCCAACTCGGTTGACACGCTTTGCCAAGCCACCGCCAGACGGCCGTTGGCGCCAGGCAGGGCCGCCGCGGCTCCCAGAGCGTGGCGGGTGCCCGCCAGCACGCTGTCGATCACCGGCACGCACACCTGAGGCTGAATCAACGCGGCCATGCCGGCCAGGCCGGCACCGCCCAAAATAACGGTCTGCACGCCCCACGCCTGCACGGCGCTTTGGCAGGCTTGCGCCAGCAGCGCCTGCGCGGCCACCGGGTCGGCGGCCAACTGGGCGCCGCTGGGGGCCACGGTGTGAATGCCGGCCAGCGCCTCGGCATGGCCCAAGGACTGGGCCAGGCGCTTCAAAATGGGTTGCCAGCGTGCGCCACCGGTCACGATGGCGTAGCGGCCCTGGCGTGCGGCGGCCAGCATGGCCGCCTCGGCCAGCCCCGTGACGGGCACCGTGCTGCTGTCTTGCAAGGCGTGCAAGCCCGGGTCGCCAAAGCAGCCAATCAGCACCGCATCGGGCGCCGGGCCACTGGCCAGCGCGGCGGCCCAGGCATCCAGCGTGGCGTGCCCGGCCACCAGATAACTGGCTTCGCAGGCAATGTAGGGCGCACCAAACCGGGCGGTGACGGTGCGCACCTGCACAGCGGGGCCAGCGGCTTGTTGCGCATGCCGGTGCAGCAGCGCGCTCACCGACTCGGACGTGTTGGGGTTGATGACCAGCAGGTGACGCATCAGGCTTGCAGCACCGGGGCAGTCACTGAGTCGCCGCCTTCGGTCGGACCAAACAGGGAAATCAGGTCTGGCACATCGGTGGCGGGGGGCGTGAACTGCAACTGCGACTCCAGTTGCGCCAGGTGCTCATGCATCAGCCGGCTGGCCTCACGCGGGTCGCGCAGCCGAATGGCGTCCAGCAGGGCACGGTGCTCGCGGCAGCCGCAGGCAGTGGCCTCGGCACGCACTTGCTGATGGCTGCTGCTGTAGGTCATCAAAATCAGCGAGGTGCGCGACACCAGTTCGCGCAGAATGCGCCCCAGCGTCTGGTGGTCGGCCGCGTTGGCAATGTGCAAATGAAAGTCGCCGGAGAGCCGGATGGCGCGGCGCATGTCGCCACTGGCGCGGGCGGCTTCTTCGTCGGCAATGCAGCGGGTGAGGGTGGCAATGTCGTCAGCGCTGGCACTGGCAATGAAGCACGCCACCAGCGGCGGCTCGATCATGCGGCGCACCTCAAACACCTCGCGCGCTTCTTTCTCGGTGGGCTCGGCCACCATGGCGCCCCGGTTGGGCGTGAGGGTGACGATTTGCTCGTTGGCCAGGCGCACCAGCACCGGGCGAATGCGCGTGCGCGACACGCCAAACGCGGTAGCGAGCTTGTCTTCGATCAGCTTGGTGCCGGGCGGCAGGCGGTGGTCCAGGATGGTGGCGACCATGCGCTCGTAAATCTCGTTCTCGGTCAGTGGCGCCAGTTCACTCATGGTGGGCACCGCCTTTTTGCCGGCGCCCGAGCCAGCGCGACAAGCCCACCGTGAGCCCCATCACCAGAAACGACACCACCATGGTGACGGTGCCCAAGGCATAGATGGACGGCGTGGTGACCGTGGTGGTAAGGCCCTGCAACTCCAGCGGCAGGGTGTTCACGTCGCCAATGGCCTGTGAGGTGCGGGCAATCTCGTCCCAGCTCAGGGTGAAGCCAAACATGCCAATGCCCACCACCGACGGGGCAATCAGCGGCAACACCACATGGCGAAAGCCTTGCCACGGGGTGGCGCCCAGGTCACGGGCGGCTTCCTCATAAGCGGGGTTGAAGCGGTTGAAGATGGCAAACATGATCAAAAGGCCGAATGGTAACGTCCAGGTCAAATGCGCCCC
>CAZLRQ010000044.1:11962-13411 GCA_964562035.1 uncultured Rhodoferax sp.
GCGCCAATGTCCACCACGCCCAGCCCCTCGGCCAACTTGTAGAACCAGTGCAAGGAGAGACCGCGCAGCGGAAAGGTCAGGCCGCCCTCGGGCCCCTGAAAGCTCAGCACCACAATGACCAGCATGGGCCCGTACATGAACAGCACAAACAGCGCGAAGAAGGCGGCCAGCAGCCAGAAGCCGGTAGAACGTTGGTCTTTCATGCTCATAGCTCCTTGCGAATATCAACCAGCCGGGTCAGGGCCCAGATGATCATCAAAACCAGGGCCAGCAAAATGACCGCGTTGGCTGCGGCCAGCGGAAACTGCAGGTAGTTGGTCTGCACCTGAATGATCTTGCCAATGGACGCGATCTGCTGCCCGCCCATGACGCCAATGGTCACAAAGTCGCCCATGACGATGGTGATGACAAAGATGGAGCCAATGATGATGCCGGTGCGCGACAGGGGCACGATCACATTCCACAGCGTTTGCCAGGCGCTGGCACCGCTGTCGCTGGCGGCCTCCAGCAGGCTGCGGTCGATGCGCATCATGCTGTTGAAAATGGGCACGATCATGAACATGGTGTAGAGGTGCACAAAGGCCAGCACCACGGAAAAGTCCGAAAACAGCAGCCATTCAATCGGCGTCTCTATGAGCCCCGCGCCCACCAGGCTCTGGTTCACCAGCCCGTTGCGGCCCAGCAGCGGCACCCAAGAAATCATGCGAATGACATTGCTGGTCCAGAACGGAATGGTGCACAGCACAAACAGCAGGGTTTGCATGCTGCTGGAGCGCACATGAAAAGCCAAAAAGTAGGACACCGCAAAGCCCACCACCAGCGTGATCAGCCACACCAGAAAACTGAACTTGAAGGTGGACAGGTAAGTCTTGAAGGTGACGCACATCTCGTCGGTGTTGCCGCAGCCTTCAAAAATGGACACGTAGTTTTTGACCGTGAAAGCGGGCAACAGCTCGTACTCATTGAAGTCCCAGAAGCTCACCATCACGATGAGCGCCAGCGGCACCAGAAAGAACAGCGCAAACACCGTGGTCAGTGGCAAGGCCTGCCACCACGCGGCGATGCTGCGGCCCGGCGCGGCGCCGGAGGCCGGCAAGGGAGGTGAAGAGGTGCTCATGGGTTCCTTCAGAAAAAGCCCCGTGGCGGCAGCACACCGTGCGCCGCCACGGGGTTGTTATACGGTCAGGCGGCGACGAACTCGTTCCATTTCTGGACCATGTAGTTGTTCTCGTCCATCACCGCGTTCCAGCAGGCAATGCCGCCCATGCGGGACTCGTAGCTGCCGCCGTCGCGCACCTGGCCGGCTTTGGCCAGCACGTCGCCGGTGGGGCTCTTGATGTCCTGGCTGGCGGGTTTGCCTTCCATCCAGTAGGCCCACTCGTAGGCTTCCATCTTGCTCTTGGCGGTGTCCAGCACGGCGCTGTAGTAGCCCTGGCGGTTCAGGTAGGC
>CAZLRQ010000045.1:0-13207 GCA_964562035.1 uncultured Rhodoferax sp.
TTTACGGGGTCAGCCAGCTCGGCATGCTGGCGGGCACGGCGGTGTATGTGAATGCCGGCACGCAACTGGCGCAGCTCGATTCGCTGCAGGGCATTTTGAGCCCGGGCTTGCTGGGTTCGTTTGTGCTGCTGGGGCTGTTTCCGCTGCTGGCGCGCAAAGTCACGGACGGGCTCAAGCGCCGCCAGGTCTATGCCCGCTGGCAGCACCTGAAGCCCAAAACCTTTGACCGCAACCTGATCGTCATTGGCGCCGGTGCCGGTGGCTTGGTGTCGAGCTACATTGCGGCGGCCGTCAAGGCCAAGGTGACCTTGGTGGAGGCCCACAAGATGGGCGGCGACTGCCTGAACTACGGCTGCGTGCCCAGCAAAGCGCTGATTAAAAGCGCCAAGCTGGCGCACCAGATGCAGCACGGCGCCCAGTACGGCCTGAGCGACACCACGCCAGCCTTCAGCTTCAAGGCCGTCATGCAGCGCGTGCAAGCGGTGGTGGCGGCCATTGCCCCGCACGACAGCGTGGAACGCTACACCGCTCTGGGCGTGGAGGTGCTGGCGGGCTACGCCAAAATCACCACCCCGTGGACGGTGGAAATCACCCTGAACAGTGGGGAAAAGCAGACGCTGACCACGCGCGCCATCGTCATTGCCACCGGGGCGCGGCCGTTTGTGCCTGACTTGCCGGGCCTGCAGGACGTGGGTTACGTGACCAGCGACACGCTGTGGAACCGCTTTGCGCAACTCGACGCAGTACCTGGGCGTCTGGTGGTGCTGGGCGGCGGCCCCATTGGCTGCGAGCTGGCACAAAGCTTTCAGCGGCTGGGTTCGCAAGTGACGCAGGTTGAAATGGGCCCGCGCATCATGGTGCGTGAAGACGCCGAGGTGTCTGCGCTGGCGCAAGCGGCGCTGGAGGCCGATGGTGTGCGCGTGCTCACTGGCCACCAGGCGCTGCGCTGCGAAAAAGCGGGTGAAACCAAAGTGCTGGTGGTCACGCACCAGGGCGAAGAGCGGCGCATTGAATTTGACGAATTGCTGTGCGCCGTGGGGCGGGTGGCCCGGCTGAGTGGCTACGGGCTGGAAGACCTGGGTATCGAGACCCAGCGCACCGTGCCCACCAATGACTATTTACAGACCCTGTTCCCCAACATCTATGCCGTGGGTGATGTGGCCGGCCCCTACCAGTTGACCCATGTGGCCGCGCACCAGGCGTGGTACGCCGCCGTCAACGCGCTGTTTGGCGACTTCAAGCTGTTCAAGGCCGATTACTCGGTCATTCCGTGGGCCACTTTCATTGACCCCGAAGTGGCCCGCGTGGGCCTGAACGAGCAGGAAGCCAAAGAGAAAAACATTCCCTTTGAAGTCACCAAATACGGCATTGACGACTTGGACCGTGCCATTGCCGACAGCGAGGCGCATGGCTTTGTCAAGGTGCTCACGGTGCCCGGCAAAGACAAAATTTTGGGCGTCACCATTGTTGGCACGCACGCGGGCGACCTGCTGGCCGAGTACGTGCTGGCCATGAAACACGGCTTGGGGCTGAACAAGATTCTCGGCACCATCCACACCTACCCCACGCTGGCCGAGGCCAACAAATACGCCGCCGGCGAGTGGAAACGCGCCCACCAGCCCAAGCGACTGTTGGCCTGGGTGGCCAAGTACCACGCCTGGAAAAGGAGCTGAACATGAGAAGCGCCCTCAAGCCAACGCCAAACACTCCTTTTTCAATAGCTACTAAGCCAATAAGGACGGGGGCTAGAGGCCTATTTGGTATAAATTTCACTGAATTACCCGTCTATGCCTGGCCACTGGTGGCGCTGGGCGTGGGTAGCCTGTGCGTTGTCGGCGAAGCGCAAGCGCAGACTGCACCGGCGTTGGCACCGTTTTTTGCCGCTGGCAGCAGCCAGTTGCACCCGGCTTGGCGTTCGTCAGGCCTGCCCGGCAAACAGGCCGCGCCCCTCACGCGCTTTGAGGCCACCCCCCTGGGCGGCGACACCGCCTTGCGGCTGAGCACCGACCAATCCTACGGCGTGCTGACCCACGCTTGGCAGGCGGCCACCCCCGCGCCGGCCGAGCTGACCTGGCGCTGGCGGCTGGATCAAGCCTTGGCCCAGCCCGACCTGGCCACCAAGGGTGGGGACGACGCCGCGCTCAAAGTCTGCGTCATGTTTGACCAACCGCTAACCGACATTCCCTTCTTCCAGCGCGCCGCACTGGCGCTGGCCCGCAGCGCCATCGGGCAGGACATTCCCAACGCCACGCTGTGCTACATCTGGGACAGCCGCTACCCGGCGGGAACCCGCGGACCCAACCCCTACAGTGCGCGGGTGCGCTACATCGTGCTCAACGGGGCCGAGACCCCACCCGGCCAATGGATCAGCCAGCGCCGGCGCATTGCCGATGACTTTCACATGATGTTCGGCCAGGAAAGCCCCACCTTGCCTGCGGTGATTGCCGTTGCGGTGGGGGCGGACAGCGACAATACCAAAGGCCAAAGCGTGGCCTACATCGCTGCCCTGCGCTGGTTACCCTGAGTGGGTTCTCCACTGCGGCGATTGCCTGCCGCAGTGTCTGCACAAGGCGACTCGGCATTTTTATGACAACCCCCTGATTCAACCTTGGCCTCATCCACCGACACACCCGCACTGCCAACGGCGTTGCACAGCCCCGCCGCCGAACGCAATCAAGAGCCCATTCTGCAAGCCTTGCGGCAGGTTTTACCCAAGCAGGGCGTGGCGCTGGAAATTGCCAGCGGCACCGGCCAGCATGTGGCGTTTTTCGCCGCCCACCTGCCGGGCTGGCAATGGCAGCCCACTGACACCGATCGCCAGGGTTTTGACTCCATCGCGGCCTGGTGTGCCCGCGCCGGCGTGGGTAATGTGCAAACGCCTGTGCGGCTGGACGTGCTGGCAACGCACTGGCCCAGTGAAAGTACGCCATTCACCAGTGCTTTTGACGCCATTTTTTGCGCCAACATGCTGCACATCAGCCCCTGGGCCACCTGTGCCGCCCTGATGCAGGGTGCGGCGCGGCATCTGACGCCACAGGGGCAACTCATCACCTACGGCCCCTACCTTGAGCTGGGTGTACCCACCTCGCCCGGTAATCTGGCGTTTGACCAGAGCCTGCGCCAGAGCAATCCGGCCTGGGGCATTCGGCCACTGGAAGACGTGGTGCAACAAGCCGCGCTGGCGGGTCTGCAACTGCGCCAACGCATTGCCATGCCTGCCAACAATTTGCTGCTGGTCTTCACACCGGCCAGCCTCTCTTCACCCTGAAACGCGCCCGCACGCCGACTCCACATGACGACTCCCCTGACTGGCCACCTTGAACTGCTGATGGACTACTTGCTGAAATACGGCATGAACGTGGTGGGCGCCCTGCTCACGCTGGTTGCGGGCTACATCGTGGCTGGCTGGGTGCGCCGTCTGATCAACGGTGCCATGCGCCGCACCGGCAAGGTTGACCCGCTGTTTTTGTACCTGCCCGGCAAAATCGCGCGGGTGGCGGTGCTGATCTTCACGCTGATTGCGGTGCTCAACCGCTTTGGCGTGGAAACCACCAGCCTGATCGCGCTGCTGGGGGCGGCGGGACTGGCGATCGGCCTGGCTTTACAGGGCACGCTGAGCAACGTCGCGGCGGGAGTGATGATTATTTTCTTCCGGCCGTTCAAGATTGGCGACACGGTGCAGTTGGGTGGGCAGATTTATGTCATCGACTCGGTGGGCTTTTTTATCTGCAAGGGGCATTTGCCCGACGGGCCGGTGGTCTTCATCCCGAATTCACAAATCTGGGGGCACACCATCATTAACCTGTCGGTGACCGATCAGGACATTCGCCGCATTGATGAAACCTACGCCATTGCCTATGGCGACAACATTGACGTGGCACTGGCGCTGCTGCACCAGATTGCCGCCGATGAACCGCGCATCCTCAAAGACCCGGCCCCGCTGGTCAAAGTGCTCAGCCTGGGCGACAACTCGGTCAATATCCTGTTTAGGGTCTGGACAACCCGCAACGACTGGTGGACGACCAAGCTGGACCTGCTGCAGCGCTGCAAGGTAGGGCTGGAACAGGGCGGCTGCTCCATTCCGTTTCCCCAGCGCGAATTGCACATTGTTCAGACGGCTGGCCAAAAAAGCCTGCCTTGACACCCGCGCGGTGACCCACCCCGGGTCGGCCTGGCCCGCGACAGCGCTTCGCTGCCCCATTGGCGACGACCAATTTATCAAACTCGCTTTGACTCAAAGCGCTATAACCCTGATTGAACTTATGAATTAGCACTCACTCCAAGAGAGTGCTAATATTTCAGTCATGACAACAAGGAGTCCCGGTATGAACTATCAAACTGGCGTTTCAACCCCGGCACTGGCGGTCGCCAATCCGTGGTCCATGGTGCCCCCGCTGGGCAACTTGGAGGCCTATATTTCGGCCGCCAACCGCTTGCCCATGCTCACACTCGAAGAAGAGCAGACGTTTTCACGCCAATTTCGCCAGGACAACGACCTGGCTGCGGCGGGCAAGCTGGTCTTGTCGCACCTGCGTTTGGTGGTGTCGGTGTCGCGCCAGTACTTGGGTTACGGCTTGCCGCACAACGACTTGATCCAGGAAGGCAACGTGGGGCTGATGAAAGCTGTCAAACGCTTTGACCCGGACCACGGCGTGCGCTTGGTGAGCTACGCGTTGCACTGGATCAAGGCCGAAATTCACGAGTACATCCTGAAGAACTGGCGCATGGTCAAGGTGGCCACCACCAAGGCGCAGCGCAAGCTTTTCTTCAACCTGCGCTCCATGAAACAGCGCTACAAGTCCGATGACGCAGCGGCGGATGCCGGCACCCACCGCGACACGCTGAACGAAGACCAGATTGATGCCATGGCCTCGACACTGAAGGTCAAGCGCGAGGAAGTTATTGAAATGGAAACGCGGCTGTCCGGCGGCGATGTGCTGCTGGACCCCAGCCCGTCGGATGACGGCGAAGACGCCTTTGGCCCGATTGCCTACCTGACCGACAGCCGGCACGAGCCGACTGCCGTGATTGAGGCACACCAGCGCGATGTACTGTCGAGTGACGGCATCACCACCGCCCTGGAAGCCCTGGACGACCGCAGCCGCCGGATTGTGGAAGAGCGCTGGCTCAAGGTGAATGACGACAACTCAGGCGGCATGACGCTGCATGAACTGGCGGCTGAATATGGCGTCAGCGCAGAGCGTATTCGCCAGATTGAGGTGGCGGCCATGAAGAAGATGAAGAAAACGCTGGTCGAATACGCCTGACCCCGCGTCCATAGTCAACAAGGCCACACGGTGTCGACGCCGTGTGGCCTTGTTTTTTGGGCACGCACACTACCGCGCGCTGTGGACCTAAGTGTTCTTCAACAAGAGCTTGATATCGTTCACCAGCGGCTGGGCGCCGGTACCGTAGCGGGTGTAAAGCCGCAGCTGACCCCGGGTGTCGTAAACGTAGCTGCCAGCCGAGTGGTCCATGCTGTAGCTGGTGGGGGTCTTGCCGTCGACCTTCTTGTAGTACACCTTGTAGTCCTTGGCCAACGCTGCCAACTGCTCGGGCGTGGTGGTGTACAGCGCCAAAAAGGTTGGATCGAAGTTGCTCATGTAGGCCTTCAGCACTGCCGGTGTGTCTCGCTCGGGGTCTACCGTGACAAACAAACCTTGCACGCGGTCACCATCCGGACCCAGCAGCTTCTTGACCTCGGCCAGCTCGGCCATTGATGTGGGGCATACATCCGGGCACTGGGTGAAGCCAAAAAACATCACAACAACCTTGCCGCTGAAGTCCTTGAGGGTGCGCGCCTGTCCATTGTGGTCGGTCAGCGCAAAGTCCCGCGCATAGTCCGCGCCTGTGACGTCAATGGCCGCAAACTTGGGCGTGGAATCAGAACATGCAGAAAAAAGACCTGTAGCCACCGCCAGTAAAGCGCCATTAGCTATTAATTTAAGAGTATCTCGTTTGTTCATGGCGATCATAGTGCGTAGTGGTCCACCAGCAGCGCGGCAAACAGTGCGCTGAGGTGAATGAGGGAAAAGCGAAAAGTCTTGCGCGCCAGTTCGTCGGAATAAGCGCGCCAGAGCCAGAAACCGTACAGGCAAAAACCCACACTCAAACCCAGCGCCACGATCAGGTAAATCCAGGAACTCATACCGTACACAAAAGGCAGGAGACAAGCCGCGAACAAAATGAAGGTGTAGAGCAGAATTTGCAGGCGGGTGAATTCATTGCCGTGGGTGACGGGCAGCATGGGCAGACCGGACTTGCGGTAGTCCTCCACGCGGTACAAAGCCAAAGCCCAGAAATGGGGCGGCGTCCACAAGAAAATGATCAAGAAGAGAATCAATGCTTCTGGCCCTACGTCACCTGCCATGGCGGCCCAACCCAGCACCGGTGGCATGGCGCCTGACGCGCCACCGATCACAATGTTCTGCGGCGTCAACGGTTTCAGGATGACCGTGTAGATGACGGCATAGCCCACAAAAGTAGCAAAAGTCAGCCACATGGTCAGCGGATTGACCCAGACATACAGGAGCGCCGAGCCTGCCCCGCACAACACCGCCGAAAACAGCAAGGTTTGCCGGTCATTCAACTCACCCTTGGCCGTTGGACGCCAGGCGGTACGCTTCATTTTGGCGTCAATGCCTTTTTCCACAATGCAATTGAAGGCTGCTGCCGCGGCAGCCACCAGCCAGATACCCGCACAGGCGATCAAAGCCACACGAACTTCCGGCCAGGACGGCACGCCAGGTACGGCCAGCACCATGCCAATGAGGGCACAAAACACGATCAACTGAATCACGCGCGGCTTGGTCAAGGCATAGAACTGCCGGAACACGGACAGCTGGGGATTCAACGTGGAGGCAGTCATGCAGAAAATCTCGATACAGAAGTAGGTAAGGCCGACTCGATGGACACGGAGGCTGGCGCACGGGTGGCGGCCACCACCCAGGTGAGCACCACCACCAGGGCGCCGGCACCGCCCGTGTGCAACACGGCTGCCAGTAAAGGCCAACCCAGCACCACATTGCTCAGCCCGGTGGCCAGTTGCAGGACTGTCAGCAGGGCTAAAAGGCGGGACTGACGGCGCAGCGCCGGCACGGTGTTCAAGCGCCAGGCCAACACGACTAGCACAGCCAAGACGACAAAAGCGGCCAGGCGGTGAACATAATGAATGGCGGTCAAAGCGGTGAAGCTGATGGCTTCGCCAGCGCCGGTCAGGCCCAACTCGCGCCAAATTTCAAATCCCTGCACAAAACTCATGTCGGGCCACCATCGCCCTTGGCACTGCGGAAAATCGGTGCAGGCCAGCACAGCGTAATTGGTGCTCACCCAGCCACCCAAGGCCACTTGCATCACCAGCAGGACAAACGCCGACCAAAGCAAGGTGCGCAAACCAGCACTGATGCGCACCGGTGCTTCATCGCCAGCCAGCTGGGCCTGCTGCACTGCCTGCACGCACAGCAAAGCCAGTAAAAGCAGACCCCCCATCAAATGCAGCGTGACGATGGCGGGGAAAAGCTTCATGGTCACTGTGAGCGCACCGAAAGCCCCCTGGATACAAACCCACACCAGGGTCAGCGCAGGCCACCAGGGCGTGATCGCCTGGCGACGCAAAGCCTGCGTACCCACGCGCGCTGCCCGCCATGCCATCACGGCGAGCGCCAAAATGAGCACACCCACGCTGGTGGCCAGGTAGCGGTGAATCATCTCGACCCACGCCTTGCCATGGGTCACCGGACCGCTGGGCATGGCACTTTGGGCAGCGGCGATCTCCGCTTTGGCGCCCAAAGGACTGGCGCTGCCGTAGCAGCCTGGCCAGTCCGGGCAGCCCAAACCGGAATCGGTCAGCCGGGTAAAGGCACCAAACAGCACCAAGTCAAAGGTCAAAAACAGGGTCAACAACGTGAGCACCTGAACGCGGCGCAAGGGCGTGGCACGTCGATGGCGATAAGCCACCCATACCAAAGGCCCGATGGCCAGCAGCAAGCCAACCAGCATGAGTTGCAATGTGGGCGACAAGTCGTAGAGAGGTTGCATCTGCATCACCGCCTAATTGGCAGTCTCACGCCCGGCCTTGTCCCACGAATTCGAGGCACGCAAAACGCGCTCAACATCACGTTTAGCCTTGGCCGCACTTTCCATGTTCAGATTAGGGGGAAAGCGCAGCATCCAGTTACCAAGGGGATCAACCAGGTACAGATGGTCAGCCAATTGGTGTCCGGTGGCGGGCGTCAACCAGGCAGACAAGCCTTCGGGCGTCACACGCAAGGTAGTTGCACCGCGCAAGGCGGGTAGCAGTTTTTCTGGCACCGGGGCAGCATCGGGAATTAGCCAAACCCAATCCAGTCGGTCTTTCTCTTTGCCCAGACTTTCACGAATTTGCCGCTGCAAATACAAATGGCGGCTGCACACCTCATCACAAGCACCGCCAGCCACGCTTACCAAAAGCCACTGCCCTTTGAGTGACTTCAGATTGACCGCGACCTCGTCCAGATTGGCAGCCGCCAAGTCCGGCAAGGGGCGCTGCGGATTGATCAACTCACCAAAGTTGCGCCGCCCCTCAGGCTTGATCACATAGTAAGTAAAGTAAGACGCGACTACGGGCGCCGCACACACCAGCAACACAGCGATCATTTTCCAACGGCCTGCGCCTGGCTTGCGAACCTCGGCACCCATGGATTGCTCAGGGGAAGGCATCGAGTGAATGGTGAGACCAAGAGGCTGATCTGCCACGGGGGGGGTACCGGCGCGGCCAGAGCCGTCAGCGGCGCCGGGGGATGATGAATCGTCTAACAATTTGGAACCAGACATAAAGAATAAAAATCAGACCGCTCAATGCAAACCACTGGAACGCGTAGCCATGGTGCTTCTCAAGGCCAGTGGCCACCTGCGGCCACTTTCTCAGCAGTCCGTCGGGGGCCGCACCCAGCTGCTGAACGGAAATCGACCGCAAAGGCAAACCCGACTCTATGGCAAAAGCGGAAAGGTCAAGATTTTGCCGGATACGACCGCCTTCCGGGCCCGCGAATTCATATAACTTGGCTGGGGGCGGGGCAATCCGCCCCTGAACTTCGACCACACCGTCTGGCGTCGTGACGTCAGGCACCTGCATGCGGTCGATGAAATTACGGGCAACCCAGCCACGCTGCACCAAAATGACCGCATCACCACTTTCCAGACGCAAAGGTGTCACAACAAAAAGACCAGCCTTGCCATTCATTTGCCGATTGTCTAAAAACACCGTGTGTTCCGGCACCCACGTGCCACGCAGAAGCACACCACGGTGCACTTCGGACAACGGGTTATTCAAGGCGACCAGCGTCGCACCCGACAACAATGGCAGCGCGGCCCGTTGGTCAATGCTGGACTGAATGGCCTCTTTTTGGGACGCACGGGACAGTTGCCACCGACCTAAAGACAGCGTAGCAACAATGGCCAGCAACGTGGCCACGGTGAGCAGCCAAAACCGCCAACGTGCATTCACGACATAATCCTGAGCATGAAATATTTAGTCCTTTTTGCATTCATTGCAATCATCGCCAGCTTGGCCACGGCCTTGTTTTTCATGATGAAGAAGAGCAGCGACGGAAAGTCAAGGGGGCAAAAGATGGCATTGGCGCTCGCCATGCGGGTTGGCATCTCGATACTGCTGTTTGCCAGCATTTTGATTGCCTGGAAGCTGGGCTATATCCACCCGACCGGCATACCTGACGGCCGCTAAAGCCAAGCCAGTTAACGCCATGAAAAAAGGCACCGCAGGGTGCCTTTTTTCATTGACAGGCGAATTACAGCCAGTAAACAAGAATGTACAAACCGAGCCAAACCACATCAACAAAGTGCCAGTACCACGCCGCCCCTTCAAAGCCGAAATGACGCTCAGAAGTGAAATGGCCTTTTTGGAGGCGCAAGGTAATGAACAACAGCATCAACGTGCCGATGAAAACGTGAAAACCATGGAAGCCGGTGAGCATGTAGAAAGTAGAGCCGAACACGCCCGACGTTAGCTTCAGGTTCAAATCTTGATACGCGTGCACGTACTCGTACCCTTGAACGAACAGGAAGACCGTACCCAACAAAACCGTCATCCACATGAAGGCAATAGTCTTGCTGCGGTTGCCAGCGAGCAGCGCATGGTGAGCCACAGTCAGCGTCACACCCGACGTCAGCAGCAGGGCTGTATTGATGGTTGGCAACCAAAACGGGGTCATGGTGGTGAACGGCTCAATGATGCCGGCTGGCGAGCCAGTGATACCAGCGGCCGTACTGGGCCACACCGCCTTGAAGTCTGGCCAGAGAAGCGCGTTCTCAAGGCTGCCCAACTCCGGCAGTGCGTGGGCACGAGCCCACCACAGTGCCGTAAAAAAGGCGCCAAAAAACATGACTTCCGAAAAGATGAACCAACTCATGCTCCAGCGGAATGACAAATCGATCTTGTAGCCATATTGACCCGACTCACTTTCGTGAATAGCTTCCTTGAACCACTGGTACAGGACACCAAGAAACCAAACCATGCCAATGGTCAATGACCACTTACCCCACTCGGAACCATTGATCCACTGGCCTGCGCCCAGAATCACGAAGAAAAGACCCAAGGAGGCCATCACCGGGTGCCGCGAGGGCCCAGGCACAAAATAGTACGGCGTTGTGCCGTGTGTTGTCGAACTCATTTCAGCTCCAATCCTTCCAGTTCTCTACTTTCATTTTCCGAATCAAAAAGGGGCCTTATCCAGGAACCACCCAATTCACTAACACTACCAAACCAACGATCAACAGGATTACACCCGCAAAACCCACCAAAATAATATGGAAAGGATTGGCTTGTGCAGAGTCCTCCTGCCATTCACTGTTTTTTCTAATTCCTAAAAATGACCACAACACCATCTTGATAGTGCGCCAAAAAGACACTGACGCCGCTTTGTCAGTAGCAGCAGCCACGGTCTTCTTCATGAACCTGCCTCAGTTGCCCTGTCAGGTAATGCAGCAGCCACTGGCGCTGCGGGTGTCTTGCCACCTACCTCGAAAAATGTGTACGACAAAGTAATTGTCGTCACGTCTTTGGAGAGCTTTGGATCTATCACAAACACAACGGGCCACGACTTCTTTTCGCCAGCCGCCAGGGTGTACTGGTTAAAACAGAAACATTCCAACTTGTTGAAATGCGTACTGGCTTGCTGGGGCGCATAACTTGGAATCGCCTGCGCGGACATCGCCCGGTCTTGCACGTTTTTAAATTCGTACATGACTGTGGCCATTTCACCCGGATGGACCTGAATCGATCGCATCGCAGGTTTGAATTCCCATGGCCCCCGTGAATTCGCATCAAATTCAACAGTGATGGTTCTGCTGGTATCCACCTGGGTATTGGTTGGCATGGTCGCCTTGGCACCCGGGATATTTCGCTCACCCAATGACAGGATGTTGATCCCCGTCATTTCACAGATAGCTTTGTAGATAGGCACCAACGCGTAGCCGAAGGCAAACATGCCCGCAGTCACGATGGCTAACTTGCCCACCATCTTTATGTTTTCATGACGCAGATTCATAGGGCATCAGGTCAAAAGAATGACTTTGACCATGAAGCCGACGAAAAACGCCACAGCGATCGAACCCAGAATCAGGCCCATTCTGCCGTTGGATTTCTTTTGATCAGGCGTCATTGCAGCAAGGTCCGGATGGTGTTAACCGATCACTTTGGTCGCAGTAGCGTCCAACTTGGGTGGGTTTTCAAATGTATGGAAAGGTGCAGGCGATGGCACTTCCCACTCCAAACCTTCTGCAGCTTCCCAAGGCTTCTGAGGCGCTTTTTCACCTTTACCCAGCATACCTGGCAACACAATGAACAAGAAGAAATAGAGCTGCGCAAAACCAAAGAAAAATGCACCGATGGATGCCAACATATTGAAGTCAGCGAACTGCATCGGGTAATCGGCGTACCGGCGTGGCATACCGGCCAAGCCCAGAAAGTGCATGGGGAAGAATGTCACATTGAAGGAAATCAGCGACCACCAGAAGTGAATCTTGCCGCGAGTTTCGCTGTACATCACACCGGTCCACTTTGGGCTCCAGTAGTAGTAGCCTGCAAACATGGCAAACAAGGAACCCGCCACCAAAACATAGTGGAAGTGGGCCACCACATAGTAGGTATCTTGCACCTGAATATCGATAGGCGCCATCGCCAGGATCAGGCCGGTGAAGCCACCCATCGTGAACACGAAGATAAATCCGACCGCAAAGAGCATGGGTGTCTCAAAGGTCATGGAACCCTGCCACATGGTTGCAATCCAGTTGAAAATCTTCACTGCGGTTGGCACAGCAATCAGCATCGTCGCGTACATGAAAAACAACTGGCCTGTCACGGGCATGCCGGTAGTAAACATGTGGTGAGCCCACACAATGAAAGACAAAATGGCAATGCTGGAAGTTGCGTACACCATGGAGGCATAACCAAACAACTTCTTACGCGCAAAGGCTGGCACGATCTGGCTGACGATACCGAACGCAGGCAAGATCATGATGTACACCTCAGGGTGACCGAAGAACCAGAAAATGTGCTGGTACATCACCGGGTCACCGCCACCTGCGGGGTTAAAGAAGCTGGTGCCAAAGTGGCGATCGGTCAGCGTCATCGTGATGGCGCCTGCCAACACTGGCATCACGGCGATCAGCAAGTAGGCAGTGATCAGCCAAGTCCAGCAGAACATTGGCATCTTCATCAGTGTCATGCCAGGCGCGCGCATGTTCAGAATGGTCACGATGATGTTGATCGACCCCATGATGGAGCTAGCGCCCAGAATGTGCATGGCAAAGATGCCTGCATCCATGCTGGGACCCATCTGCAGAGTCAGCGGTGCGTACAGTGTCCAGCCTGCAGCGGGTGCGCCACCGGGCATAAAAAATGAGCCCACCAACATCAATGCAGCAGGAATCATCAGCCAGAAGCTGAAGTTGTTCATGCGGGCAAACGCCATGTCTGACGCCCCAATCTGCAAGGGAATCATCCAGTTCGCAAAGCCCACGAAGGCCGGCATGATGGCGCCAAAAACCATGATCAGGCCGTGCATGGTAGTCAACTGGTTGAACAACTCCGGATTGATCAACTGCAACCCGGGCTGAAACAACTCTGCACGAATGCCCAGCGCCAATACACCCCCGATCATCAGCATGGTGAAACTGAACAACAAATACAAAGTACCGATGTCTTTGTGAT
>CAZLRQ010000046.1:0-13091 GCA_964562035.1 uncultured Rhodoferax sp.
GGCGTGCGCAAGCAGCACATGGTGCACAACGCCTATTTGCCCAAAATGGAGATTGACGCCCAGACCTACAGCGTGCGCGCCGACGGCCAGTTGCTGACCTGCGAGCCCGCAGTAAGCTTGCCCATGTCGCAACGCTACTTTTTATTCTGATGCTCCAAATCTCCAAACTCATGCCCCAGGGCGCTGGCCTGGCGCCAGTGCTGGTCAAACGCGCCAATACCGTCGAACTAGACTGGGACGTCCGCCAAAAAAGCCGCTTTGACGCTACCGACTCCGCAGGCCGCGCCTTGGGCGTGTTTCTGCCCCGCGGCACGCTGGTGCGCGGCGGTGACGTGCTGGTGGCCGAAGACGGCTCGCTGATTAAAGTGGTGGCCGCACCGCAACCCGTGCTGGTCATCACCGCCTGCAGCCAGCACGGCAGCGCCTTTGACCTGACCCGCGCGGCTTATCACCTGGGCAACCGCCATGTGCCCATCGAGTTGAAGCCAGACCATCTCAAGATTGAGCCCGACCATGTGTTGGCCGACATGCTGCGCGCCATGCACCTGACGGTACGCGAGGCCCTGGAAGCCTTTGAACCTGAGGGTGGCGCCTACGCCGCAGGCGGCCACAGCCATGGTGCAGCAGGTCACGCCCATGACCATGAACACACGCACAGTCACTCACCCGCAGCAACCCCAACGGTGAAGCCTGCCAAGGCCATCATCCCGATTGCGGCCGCCCAACAACCCCACGTCCACGGCCCGGGCTGCGGTCATGACCACGGGCATGGCCACGCCCACTGATGCGCCACAGCGGCACAGCCCACAAAACACTCGGCACCCACATTCGGCGGCGCCGTGACACCGCAGCGATTTCGCGCGCCGGTACCAGCACCAGCCTGATGCAGCTCATGTGGCTGGCCTCACCCGCTTTGCCGATTGGCGGGTTTTCTTACTCTGAATGCCTTGAAGCCGCCATAGACAGTGCGCGCGTAACGACAGAATCTGAAGCAGCCCAATGGCTGACCGACCAGTTGCACCTGAGCTTGGCACGCGGTGACCTGGCGGTTGTGGCCCAAGCCATACCGGCGTGGCAACGCGCGGACCACGCGCGTATCGCCGCACTCAATGCCTGGGTTCTGCAGACCCGCGAAAGCAGTGAACTGCGCCAGCAAACCGAGCAAATGGGCCGCTCCCTGCTGGACTGGCTGCGCAACCACACGACAGCGCAGCCTGGGCAAATCAACTCACTGGCCGCATTGCAGGCCACCTACCCACTCGCCTTTGCACTGGCTGCGTCCGCCACCCAGGCCGACCTGCGCGACTGCCTGGTGACCTACGCTTTTGGCTGGGCGGAAAACATGGTGCAGGCCGCCATCAAATCAGTCCCTCTGGGGCAAAGCGCGGGCCAACGCATTTTGTCGACCTTGACCGCTGAAATCCCCGCCGCCATTGACCACGCGCTGACGCTGGCAGACGGTGAACGACAAGCTTTTTCCCCCATGCTGGCCATTCTGAGCAGTCAGCATGAAATTCAGTATTCAAGGCTTTTCCGGTCCTAGCCCTTATTCCATAAGGGCTGATAGCTATCATTTTTAATAATCACCATGACCCTGCACCACATTGCCAACCGCACCAAAAAACTCCCTCCGCTGCGCGTCGGTATCGGCGGCCCCGTCGGCTCCGGCAAAACCACCCTGCTGGAAATGCTGTGCAAAGCCATGCGCGAGCAGTACGACCTGGTGGCCATCACCAATGACATCTACACCAAGGAAGACCAGCGCCTCCTGACAGTGAGCGGCGCCCTGCCCGCCGAACGCATCATGGGCGTGGAAACCGGCGGCTGCCCCCACACCGCCATCCGTGAAGACTGCTCCATCAACCTGGAGGCCATCGACCGCATGCTGGAAGAATTTCCCAACGCCGACATCGTGTTTGTGGAAAGCGGCGGCGACAACCTGGCCGCCACCTTCAGCCCCGAGCTCAGCGACCTCACCATCTACGTGATTGACGTGGCCGCGGGTGAAAAAATCCCGCGCAAAGGCGGCCCCGGCATCACCAAAAGTGACCTGTTCGTGATCAATAAAACCGACCTGGCACCCCACGTGGGTGCCAACCTCAAAGTGATGGAGGACGACACCATCCGCATGCGCACGACGACCAAGGGACTCAAACCTTTCGTCATGACCAACTTGAAGACCCAGGCCGGCGTCGCAGAAGTAATTGCGTTCATAGAAGCCAAAGGCATGCTGCAAGCCAGTTAGAATATGCAGCTCGGAAGCGTGGCAGAGCGGTTGAATGCACCGGTCTTGAAAACCGGCGATGTTTTGCGACATCCGTGAGTTCGAATCTCACCGCTTCCGCCAATTACCGTCCCCCACCCGATTTCGCATTAGCACCGAGCTGACGACCCAAGTTGTCGAGCTGCGAAGTTGGACTCATTGACCTGGTGAGCTGTGGGACGGCGATCGGAATCACAACACCATTGGGAGCGGGATTTCATGACCACAGACTCACCTAAAGACCCGCCTGTCGAACGCAAACCACCTCAGGTTCATCTGTATTCGCCGGTCGATCCCATTCCTGTCCCTGAAGCGCTTGAGTCAGACACAGACACCGCTTGGGGCCTGTGGGAAGACCTGATTGCGCCAGAGCAGCGCAAGCCGGAAAATTCTTTCGAAGCCACTCAACCTGCGGATTTACTCCCGGCGCCGCCCGCCAAGCGCCAGCCTTAACTCCACAGATCCAACGGCGGATAAGTCACCACGGCTCGCAAAATATCAGCGCGCGAAACAAAGCCGATCACAGCCCCCACCTCATCTACCACCGGCAGCCCTGGCAATTCGGCGTCAAGCAAGGCTCGCGCAAGCCAGCGGATATCGGCATCCGGAGTGGCTGCAGGCACCGGCGTCTGCATCAGCGAAGACACCGGTTGCAACATCATGGCGCGCCAGACCAATGCGGAACGATCCGGCGAAGGCAGTTGGTCCAGATGCATCAAATCAGCGCGCGACATCAGCCCCACCAGGCTCCCGTTTTTGTCCACCACCGGTGCCTGCCCGATGCCTTGCTGTGCCAGTGACTGCCAGGCGTCCTGCACGGTGGATGTGTCCAGCAAGGTGAATGCCGGCTGACTCATGATCTCGGAGGCCTTGCGTAAAGGGTGGCGCGGGGGATCGGATTTTTGAGTTTCGGTGTACGCGGTCAGTGCTGCGCGACTGGTTTCGTCGCGCGGCGCCAGTGGCGCCAGACCAGGAGAGGCATCAAAAGCCGCGGCCGATGCATCGCGACCGCCGCGCTGTGCAGGGGAGACGCTTCTGCTGCGGTCAACCGTACCCACATGGCCGATCTGGCGAAGCTGCTCCAACGACCCCCGAAACAAGCGCCCTGCGACACCGTAGACCGTAAACATGGGCAGTCCTTTCGAATCAGTTTTGCACTCTAGCGCGCCCCAGCATCAGGCCAGCCGACACGGCAAACCTTGTTTCTACCGATCTGGCGGTAGAAACAAGGACTGCAGATCGTTCAAAAAATCATAGCCCCGCACACTGGGTTTGACCCGCGAAAAATCGCGCTCAATCAAGCCCTTGCGCTCGGCCTCTGCGAGCCCCTGCTGAATGGCGGTGATGGCCAGGCCCGTGCGCTCAGAAAACTGCTGAAGGCTAAACCCGTCTTTCAGGCGCAAGGCATTGAGCATGAACTCAAACGGCAGATCCGCCCGGCTCACCTCCTCCTCTTGCGCCAGACAATGCCCACTCAGCGCTTTGTCCATGTAAAGCCGCGGCTCCCGAAAGCGCACCTGGCGCACCACGCGGTGGGCAAAACTGAGCTTGCTGTGCGCCCCGGCACCCAGCCCCAGGTAGTCGCCAAACTGCCAGTAATTGAGGTTGTGGGCACAGCGGTGCCCCTGGGCCGCATACGCCGACACCTCGTAGCGGTACAGCCCGGCCTCACCCGTCATGTCGGTGATGAGGTCCAGCATGTCGTAGGCCATGTCCTCCTCGGGAATCACGGGGGGGAACTTGGCAAAGTAGGTGTTGGGCTCGATGGTGAGGTGGTAGATCGAGATGTGCGGCGGCGCCAGCGACAAGGCAGTGGCCATGTCCTGCTTCACCTGGGCCAGCGACTGGCCGGGCAAGGCGTACATCATGTCCAGATTGAAGGTGTCAAAGGCTTGCGCAGCCTCTTCCACCGCGGCCAGCGCCTGTGCCCGGTCATGCACGCGCCCGAGTGTCTTCAGAAAATCATCATTGAAGCTCTGCACGCCGATCGACAGCCGCGTGACACCTGCCGCGCGGAAGGCTTTGAAGCGATCTTTCTCGAAGGTGCCGGGGTTGGCCTCAAGCGTGATCTCGCAGTCGGGCTCCAGACGCAAGCGGGCCCGAATACCGCCCAGCAAGCGGTCAATGGACTCGGGCGAAAACAAGCTGGGCGTGCCGCCCCCAATAAAAACGCTGTGGATGGGCCGGCCCCAAATCAAGGGCAAGGCAGCCTCCAGGTCGGCCATTACCGCATCAATGTAGCGCTGCTCGGGCAGGTCTTGCGCGCGCATTTCATGCGAGTTGAAGTCGCAATACGGGCACTTTTTCAGGCACCACGGCAGATGCACGTACAAAGACAACGGCGGCAAGGCCGCGAACTGCAGCGTGCCAGGACGCATGTAGTGCAGCACGTCTTTAGGCTCTGGCGCGGGGCTGTCTGCGCTGGCCGGGACGACTGGGTTGATGGGAATCATCGTTTCAGGCTTCAGGGGTGAGCCAGCGCTCAAGAATCAAGTCGGCCATGGCACGTGCGGCGCGGCCGCGGTGGCTGTAGGCATTTTTGACCTCCACGGGCAACTGGGCAAAGGTTTTCCCGAGTTCAGGCACAAACATGATTGGGTCAAAGCCAAAGCCGTTGGAGCCGACGGGCTGTCGGGTAATCTGGCCCACCACCCGCCCCACGGCAATCAGCGGCTCGGGGTCTTGCGCAGAACGCACGGCCACCAAGGTGCTGACCAAGGCAGCGCGGCGGTTGTCCAGGTCATGCATTTGCTCCAACAGGGCGCGCACGTTGTTGTCATCACTTTTTGGGTAGCCAAACTGCGTGGCGTAGTGGGCGGTATCGACCCCCGGCAAACCGCCAAAAGCATCCACACACAGACCGGCGTCATCCGCCAGCGCGGGCAAGCCGCTGAGCAGGGCTGCATGGCGGGCCTTGGCCAGCGCGTTCTCCACAAAGGTATGAAAGGGCTCAGCCGCCTCCGGAATGCCCAACTCGCCCTGGGCGACCAAATCGCAGCCCAGCGGGGCAAACATGGCACGCAGCTCGGCTAACTTGCCTTGGTTGTTAGATGCCAGAACAATTTTCATGAAATATGGCCTTAGCCCCCGTCCTATATGCTTAAGTAGCTATTTATTTAATAGTGATGTTTTTTGCATAAACACCAGTTCGCGAATACCTTTTTCAGCCAACGCCAGCAAAGCATCCATCTCAAGGCGTGTAAAAGCCGCGCCCTCGGCGGTGCCCTGCACTTCCACAAAGTGGCCGGCCCCGGTCATCACCACGTTCATGTCAGTGTCACAAGCCGAGTCCTCGGTGTACTCCAGGTCCAGCAAAGGCGTGCCACGCACCAAGCCCACTGAGATAGCCGCAACGTGATCACGAATGGGCGACTCGGTCAATTTACCCCGGGCCAGTAAATGGTTGACTGCGTCTTGCGCGGCCACAAAGGCGCCGGTGATGGCAGCCGTGCGGGTGCCGCCATCCGCCTGAAGCACATCGCAGTCCAGATGCAGGGTGCGCTCGCCCAGCTTGCTCAGGTCAAACACCGCACGCATGGAGCGCCCAATGAGGCGCTGGATTTCCTGGGTGCGCCCGCTTTGCTTGCCACGCGCGGCCTCGCGGTCGCTGCGGGTGTGGGTGGCACGCGGCAGCATGCCGTACTCGGCAGTGACCCAGCCCTCGCCGCTGCCTTTTTTATGGCCCGGTACTTTTTCTTCCACTGAGGCGGTGCACAAAACCTTGGTGTTGCCAAATTCGATCAGCACCGAACCCTCGGCATGCATGGTGTAGCCGCGGGTAATTTTGATGGCGCGCAAAGCGTTGGCAGCGCGGGCCTCAGACCGCAAAAATTCAGTCATCAAACAGTCTCTTTCAATTTAAATGCAAAGCGAAGGCAGCGTGAACAAGGCCCAAAACGCAGCAAGCGCCGCCCCCTGGCGCTACCCCTTCTTGGCGGCCGAGCGACGAATGGCTTCGTTTATTTCAGAGATGGAGCGCTCGATGGCGGCGTCATCCAGATCGTCCATCGACGAATCAAGCCAACCCGACTGCACGGTGGAGGCAAACACGCCTTCACTGATGCTGTTGGTGGAAACCGTGCCACCCGCCGACGCCACACCGTCCGGGGTTTCCCACTCCAGTGCAATCGCCGTCACGTTGTCGCTGGTGTCGCCGCCTTTGCGCAATGCCATCTCGACCAGATCAGGCACTGCATCGTTCACGGCCTTGTGGCTGAGCTGGTAGGCAATATCGGCATCGCTCAGGTGGTCCCACAAACCATCAGAGCAGAGCATGAGCCGGTCACCCTGCTGAAGTTTTACTGGCCCAGTGATGTCAAACACCGGCTTGGTCGGAGAACCCAGGCAAGTGAACAGCACATTCCGGTTGACACGTTCTGTCAGCTTCACGGCAGCCGAGGCCGCCTGACGCTGCTCCAGGTAGGAATGGTCCCGTGTGCGGGCCAGCAACTCACCCTGACGCACAAAATAAAGCCGGGAGTCTCCGCAATGCATCCAGGTGGCGTGACCGGCTTGCACCAACGCGACAACAATCGTGGTGCGCGGTGTGTCCAGCATGCCTTTTTCAATCGCATAACGCAAAATCTGGCGATGCGCGGCCAGCACGGCGGCATCCAAAAAGGCCGCTACATCGGGCACTTGCGGGCGGGCCTCTTTCTGAAACATGGCAGAGATGGTCTGCAGGGCCAGTTGGGCCGCCACTTCGCCCTCAGGATGCCCCCCCATGCCATCGGCCAGCAAAAAAATACCTGACTCGCGGGTGTAGCAATACCCCATGCGGTCTTCATTGGTGTCCCGACCGCCTTTGCGGCTCACCTGAAAAACGCTGAACTTCATTTGGGCTTCCCAACACCGGTGGCTTTTTGGACATTTTTCTTGGTGTCGGACACCATCGTGTCGAACTGCAGGCGCACCTTTTCAGACACGCTCAGCTTGGTGTAGCGTCGCTCGCCTTCACGGCTAAGCTCTTTTTGCAAGGCAAAAACCGATTGAGGACGCGACAAAGGATCAATCGACATGCACCACTCCACCACCTCGATCAAATTGTCAGAGTACACCCCGCGCAGCCGCGTCAGGGCGGTGGCAATGCGATCGCTCTCCAGCCGCTGGGGGGCTTCATTGGGCGGATAGCCCTGCATGCAGGCGTAAATGCAGGCACCAATCGCATAGATATCAGTCCACGGCCCCATAGAGGCATCTCGGCGGTACATTTCAGGTGCCGCAAAGCCGGGGGTGTACATGGGGCGAATGAAATTGCCCTCCTTGCTGAGCACCTCGCGCGCCGCACCAAAGTCAATCAGCACCGATTTGTTGTCGTCAGTGATAAAAATATTGGCAGGCTTGATGTCCAGGTGCAGCATCTTGTGCTGGTGAACAATGCGCAAACCACGCAATATCTCATCGAATAAGGAACGGATGGTGGACTCACGAAACACTTTGGCCTGTTTCTGATCACGCGCGGTGATGATGAAATCCTGCAGGGAAGCCCCTTCCAGATAATTCATCACCATGTAAACCGTCTCGTTTTCCCGGAAGAAATTCATCACACTCACCACCGAGGGGTGTGAAATTTGCGCCAGAGAGCGACCTTCTTCAAAAAAGCTTTTCAGACCCAGCCGGTATAAAGACAATTTTTCGGGCTGCACCTGGGGCGACAACTCACCCGCCGCACGGGTGGCCAAGGAAGATGGCAGGTACTCTTTGACCGCCACTTGCTGACCCTCGGCATCCACTGCCAGATAAACCACACCAAAACCACCGGCAGCTACCCGACGGACAACGCGGTATCCGCCTATCAGAGTATCGGGGGGGAGTGGAGCAGGTTTCGCCTTTGACATAATTTTGAATTGCAGTGCCGTGTGATCGGCGTCAACCCGGTTATTCTTGGGCTCATTCCATTGATCAGAGAGTCGCAATGCCAGTTTACAGCATGACTGGCTATGCCAGTGCCCAGCACAGCACAGCCAATTCCACCCCGGATTCCGAGTCAAAAAGCGCCCCCGCAAGTCACCTTGGACTGGAAATTCGCTCGGTCAACAGCCGCTTTCTTGACCTCTCATTCAAACTACCCGAAGAACTTCGGCAGTACGAGCCTGCGCTCCGTGAATTGCTGGTCAACCGACTCAAACGGGGCAAAGTAGAGGTACGCGCGGCCATTGAGGCCAGCGTGCAAAACCTGATCGCAGAGCCCACGACCCGGCTGCTGCAGCGCCTCAACACAGTGCAAGACAACGTAAAAACGTGGCTGCCCGACGCCCGACCGCTCAGCGTGGCCGACGTGATCCGCCTGTCTGCCAACGAACAAGCGGTCAGCCGTGATTGGCGCGAAGACCTGTTGGCGCTGGCAGACACAGCGCTGGGCGATTTGCTGCTGGCGCGTGAGCGCGAAGGCGCCCGTCTGGCCTTGATGCTGATTGACCGCATTGGTCAGCTTCGGACGCTCGCCGCACAGGCCGTGCCGCTGGTGCCGCAACTGGTGGCACAGCAACGCCAACGCTTCATGGACCGCTGGAAAGAAGCCATGGCGCTGAGCGATGGCACCACCTTGCCAGAGGCTGCACAAGACCGGGCCCTGAGCGAAGCCACCGCGTTTGCCATCCGTATTGATGTGGCCGAGGAAATCACCCGCCTCAATTCACATCTTGACGAACTGGAGCGTCTGATCAAAAAGGGCGGCGAAATCGGCAAGCGCCTTGACTTCCTGATTCAGGAGCTGCACCGGGAAGCCAACACCATGGGCTCCAAATCTGCAGCTCTCGAGCTAACGCACATTTCGGTGGACATGAAGGTGCTGATTGAGCAAATGCGTGAGCAGGTTCAAAACATAGAATAAAGCGCAACTGCCCACTACTGCCATACCACTCCACCATGGACTACCCCGGAAATCTGTTCGTCATTGCCGCCCCCAGTGGGGCAGGCAAATCAAGCTTGGTCAAAGCGCTGCTGGAGCTTGATTCACATGTCTTGCTGTCGGTATCGCACACCACACGTGCACCGCGTGGGCAAGAAAAACACGGCCGCGAATACTTCTTTGCATCTGAAACCGAGTTTGACGCCATGGTGCAAGCCGACGCCTTCGTCGAATGGGCCCATGTGCACAACCACCGCTACGGCACCTCCAAAAAGGCCATCGAGGACCGAATGGCGCAAGGCGCAGACGTTATTCTGGAGATCGACTTCCAGGGTGCCATCCAGATAAAACGCATTTTCTCCAACGCCATCAGCATCTTCATACTCCCGCCAAGTTGGGAAGAGCTGCGCTCTCGGCTGGAGCGCCGTGGCGAAGACTCGCCAGAGGTGATTGAGGTGCGACTGAAAAACGCGGCCGTCGAAGTGGCACAGGTTCAAAAATTCGACTTCGTTATAATCAATGAGTTGTTTGACCGAGCGCTGTTTGATTTGAAGGCGATCGTTCACTCCCAGCGGCTGAAGTTTTCGGCGCAGCGTCGCGCCAGGGCTGAAACGTTCAAAGCGTTGCAAATCCCCTGACGCACACCCCCTTGGTTCTTTGGAGAATTTCATGGCTCGTATTACCGTCGAAGACTGCCTGCAGCAGATCCCTAATCGTTTTCAGTTGGTGCTGGCGGCCACTTACCGGGCACGGATGCTGAGCCAAGGTCATGCGGCCAAGGTGGAATGCAAAAACAAACCTGCTGTCACTGCACTGCGTGAAATCGCTGCTGGCAAGGTTGGTCTTGAAATGTTGAAAAAAGTACCGCTGTAAGCAGCTTTCTAGTTTTATAAAAAAGCACCGCTCGCGGTGCTTTTTTATTGCCCCTGCTTCATCAGACGTCTGCGCGCTATATTCAGAGGGTGGGCACATCAACCAAACATCCTTCCAACAATACGACGCCTGCCGGTAAGGGCAGGCCTGCAACTACAGCGCTGGACCCTGCCGCCGCCAATGCGGCAGCAGCCAGCTTTGCCAGCCTGACAGACAAGCTGGACTATCTTTCTCCGACTGATCTTGAGCAGGTTCGGCTGGCCTACCGGTTTGCCGACGAGGCCCACTTGGGACAAATGCGCAACAGTGGTGAACCCTACATCACGCACCCTATTGCCGTAGCGGCCCAGTGCGCCGAATGGAAGCTCGATGCCCAGGCACTCATGGCAGCCCTCCTGCATGACGCGCTGGAAGACTGCAGTGTTACAAAGATTGAACTCATCGAGCACTTTGGCTCACCGGTAGCCGAGTTGGTCGATGGACTGACCAAGCTCGACAAACTTCACTTCAACACCCGCGAAGAAAACCAGGCCGAGTCGTTCCGAAAGATGCTGCTGGCTATGGCCCGGGACGTGCGCGTTATTCTGATCAAGCTGGCAGATCGCACCCACAACATGCGAACGCTGTCAGACACTCCACGTACCAAATGGCACCGGATTGCGTCTGAAACGCTGGAGATTTACGCACCTATCGCGCACCGGCTGGGTCTGAACCAGACTTATCGCGAACTTCAAGACTTGTCGTTTCGCCATTTGAAACCCTGGCGATACAGCATTCTGGCCAAAGCAGTGGCGAAAGCGCGCAGCCGCCGGCGTGACCTGATCCAGAAAGTCCAACGCGAAGTGGAAATGACGTTTGCGGGCAGCGACATGAATGTCCGCATCGCGGGACGAGAAAAGACGCTGTACTCCGTTTATCAAAAAATGTCTGAGAAGCACTTGAGCTTTGCCCAAGTCACAGACATTTACGGATTTCGGGTCATCGTGCCCAGCGTGATTGACTGCTATACGGCACTGGGGCTTTTGCATCAGCTCTACAAACCGGTTCCTGGCAAGTTCAAGGACCACATAGCCATCGGCAAACTCAACGGCTACCAGTCGCTGCACACCACATTGGTGGGGCCATCGGGCGTGAATGTGGAATTTCAAATGCGCACCGAAGCCATGCACATTGTGGCGGAATCCGGCGTAGCTGCGCATTGGCTGTACAAGGTCAACAATCCGGCGGACGCCACCAATGGTGATCGCCTTGGCTCCAAGTGGCTTCAGTCGCTGCTTGACATTCAAGACGAGACGCGCGATGCGGCCGAATTCTGGGACCACGTCAAGGTCGATTTATTTCCAGATGCCGTTTACGTGCTGACACCCAAGAGCCAGATCATGGCCTTGCCCCGGGGCGCCACGGTGGTGGATTTTGCTTACGCCATTCACAGCAATGTAGGTGACCGCACGCTGGCGGCCAGAATCAATGGCGAACAAGTCCCCTTGCGCACCGCGCTTAAAAACGGCGATGTGGTCGAAATTGACACGGCGCCGCTGTCGACCCCCAACCCGGCCTGGCTGAGCTTTGTACGAACAGCGCGCGCGCGCTCCAAGATTCGTCATTACCTCAAGACCATGGCACAGGCTGACTCTGAAGAGCTGGGCGAAAAAATGCTGGCACAGGCGCTGCGTGCCGAGGGTATTGATAAATTGCCAGCCGAATCGTCCGAGAACCATTTAATTTGGGAAAAATTGCTGCGCTTCAGTGGCAACAAGAACCGATCCGAACTCCTGATGGATATCGGTTTGGGCAAGCGAATTGCCAGCATTGTGGCCAAGCGCCTGCTGAACTTGCTAACGGACAGCGGGGAAAAACCCAATGCTGTTTTGTTGACACGGGAGCGCTACACGGTGAATGACACCGTGTCGCAGGGCAGTGTGGTGCTGGACGGCAGCGAGAACACGTCTGTTCGCTTTGCGCCTTGTTGCAGGCCTGTTCCCGGTGACAACATCGTGGGCTACCTGGGGCGAGGTGAGGGCCTGATGGTGCATGCACAAGACTGCGCTGTCGCCCAGAAGCTGATTCACAAAGACAGTGAGCGGTTTATAGGCGTGGAGTGGTCAGATGAACCCGTGCGTACCTTTGAAACCGGCGTTCTGGTCACCGTGTCCAACGGCAAGGGGGTTTTGGCCCGCGTGGCGTCCGCATTGGCTGCTGCGGAGGCGGACATTACCCACATCGACATGGACGAGGAGTCGGCGCAAAACGCCACGGACCTGCGCTTCGTCATTTCGGTGCGCAATCTGGCGCAGCTTGATGTGGCGCTGCGAAACTTGAGAAGGACGCCTTCGGTACTTAAGGCTCAGCGCGCCAAAATCACGCAATGACCGAGTCCTGACCTGGGGCTGGGTAATGGACATCAAGCACCTCAATCTCGATGACGCCCGCCGGCGTTACCAGTTGAAGTACATCACCCAAACGATGCTTGAGCAGCGTTCTTGCCACAGGCGACACCCAGGTCACTTGGGCTTGCGCGCTTTGGGCCTCGTCAATGCCCAAAATAGTCACTGTGCGCTCAACAGCGGTCTCGTCCACATAGGTCACGGTCGCACCAAAGAAGATTTGCTCACTGCCATGGTGAACAGACGGGTCGATGACCTCCATGATCTCAAGGCGCTTGGTCAAGAACCGGATACGCCGATCAATCTCCCGCAAGCGCTTCTTGCCATAAAGGTAGTCTCCATTTTCAGAACGATCGCCGTTGCTGGCCGCCCAATGCACGATCTCCACTACTTTGGGCCGTTCGTTGTCAATGAGGTCCAGCAGCTCGGCGCGGATGTGGGCGTGTCCTTTGGGCGTGATGTAATTTTTTGCCCCAACCGGCATCGCCGGCAACTGCAAGTCATCATCGTCAGCGTGGTCTGACTCTTTGGTGAAAGCCTTGTTCATTTCAATTTCATCTAGTTGTCCATGAGTATGCCAACGCACTGGGGCTTCAGAATTCAATAGCGCCTCCCCCTGATAATCTATCGCAACTTAACCGCTCAGGAAACCCCAAAAATGACCATCCTCGTCACCGGCGGCGCCGGCTTCATCGGCAGCAACTTCGTCCTGGACTGGCTC
>CAZLRQ010000047.1:0-13054 GCA_964562035.1 uncultured Rhodoferax sp.
ATGTCCCCCGGTCCGGGCTTAGGCCCGGCCCTCCTCCTTGACTTCGCTCTGCAGGACAGCCTGCCGCAACGAGCTGAACCAGCGTATTGGCGTGAAGTGTCTCTAGGAAACCCCAACACTGACGCTCCAGCACTGCGCGCGCCGAGAGCGCGGGGTGACTAATGCAGCGAAATCAAGGAGGAGGCCCAGGCGAAGCCCAGGCCGGGGGACATGAGCGGAGTTAGTCACCCCACGCTCCCGGCAACCCACAGCCAGCCGCAAAAAACGCCCCAAAAACCAGGCCAACACGAAAATAAGGAGACCACAAATGAACCCCACAGACACCTCCTACCAAGTCAAAAAAGAGCCCTTCTACCAGCCCCAAGCCAACGAAGTCACCCTGTTTGACGCAGCCTACGCCGCCCGCCTGCCGGTCATGGTCAAAGGCCCCACCGGCTGCGGCAAATCGCGCTTTGTGGAGTACATGGCCTGGCGCCTGGGCAAGCCCCTCATCACCGTGGCCTGCAACGAAGACATGACCGCGTCCGACCTGGTGGGCCGCTACCTGCTGGAGGCCAACGGCACCCGTTGGCTCGACGGCCCGCTCACCACCGCCGCACGAATCGGGGCCATCTGCTACCTGGACGAAATTGTCGAAGCCCGCCAGGACACCACCGTGGTCATCCACCCGCTCACCGATCACCGGCGCCAGTTGCCGCTGGACAAACGCGGGGAGCTACTTGACGCGCATGCCGATTTTCAACTGGTCATCTCCTACAACCCCGGCTACCAAAGCCTGATGAAAGACCTCAAACAGTCCACCAAACAGCGCTTTGTCGGCTTTGACTTTGACTACCCCGCGCCTGAGCTGGAAGCCGCCATCGTGGCACAAGAAACGGACTCGGACCTGGCCGTGGCCGCACAACTGGTCAAGGTGGGCAACACCGCGCGCCGGCTCAAAGGCCATGGGCTGGATGAAGGCATTTCCACCCGGCTGCTGGTGTACGCCGCCACGCTCATCAAGGCGGGTGTGAACCCGCTGGACGCCTGCCGCATGGCGCTGGTGCGCCCCATCACCGACGACGCCGACATCCGCGCCACGCTGGACCACGCGATTGACGCGGTGTTTGCCTGAACGGGGGGCCAAGGTGGCGGCATCAGCATCCTCGTTGTCAGGCACCACGCCAGGGCAAGCGGCGTTAACCGACCCAAGCCCTGCGCAGTTTGCCACCTGGCGGCAGCAACTCGACTCCGGCTTTGCGCAGGTCGATGATGTGTTTGAAGACTGCCTGCGGGAAGCCCATGCGCTGCTCAGCCCCGAGGGCCTGAGCGCTTACCTGGACGCCGCCCGCTTTCTGGGCAAGATGGGCCGGGGTGTGGAACCGCTGCTGGTGTTTCTGCAAGCCTGGCCGCCGGTGGCCCGTGGCGCGGGCGAGGCTGCGCTGCTCGTGCTGATGGACGCCATTCGCATGATTTGGAAATCCCCCAACGGCAAGGCCATCACGCCGCTGCTGCAGTCGCTGCCCGCCATTGCCCGTCGCCTGCTGACACCCGAGCAACTGCAGCACTACCTGAGCTTGAGTCTGAGCCTGATGGAGCACACCAGCGGCTCGATTCACGGCATTCACAAAACCTACGCCAGCCCCAGCCTGGCGGACTTCTTTCAGTATTCGCCGCAATTGCTGGGCCTGCTGTCGATGGACGGCCTGCGCCGCTGGGTGGACTACGGTGTGCGCAACTACAGCCACCACCCGGAGCGCCAGCGCGACTACTTCACTCTGCAATCGGCCGACAGCCGCGCCGTGCTGCAGCGCGAGCGCCAGGGCACGCTGCTGGTGGACCACCTGCGCCAGTTCGACTTGTATTTGCTGGGCCTGTGGCCTCAAACCAACTCGGCGCGAAATGCACCCACCGACATCGCTGCCAACCACCTGGTGCCCTACTCCACTGCGTTTGACACCCTGCGCCTGCCCGTGCCCTACTTTGACGCGCTGGGCATGCGCCTGCCCGATGTGCTGCACGCCCGCGCCGGCGTGAGCGGCCCAGACCGCTACCGCGCCACGCTGGCCCACATGGCCGCGCACCGGCGCTGGAGCAGTGCCATTTTTGCGGACAACTACAGCCCCTTCCAGCGCATGGCGATTGAGTTTTTTGAGGATGCGCGGGTCGACACGCTGGCTGTGCGCGAGTACCCGGGCCTGCGCCGCCTCTTTACAGCCCTGCACCCCCAGCCCGTAGAGGGCGCGTGCAACCCCGCCACGCACTCCTGCCTGCGCCACCGGCTGGCCATGATGTCGCGCGCGCTCATCGACCCCGCGCACGGCTACCAGGATGCCAAGCTCAATGAATTTGCTGCCCGCTTCTCAGCCCGGCTGGCGCAAGGCGAGTCCAGCACGCCCGAGGTGGCGGGCCTGGCCCTGTCGTATGTGGCGCAAACCCGGCTGCAAAGCGACCAACTCGCCAGCACGTACTTCACCGACACCGAGGTCGACTACCGCGACGACAACCGCCACCTGTGGCGCTTTCATGAATTGAGCGACGACGAAGAGCAGTTTGACGACCACCGGCCCCAAGCCGCGGCGCCCGACCTGCTGGCCCTGCCCCCGCGCCACTACCCCGAGTGGGACTACAGCAGCCAGAGTTATCGGCCCGACTGGGTCAGCCTGTACGAGCGCCTGCACCCCAGTGGCCGCGCCGCCGACATTGACGCGCTGCTGGCCAAACATAGCGCACTGGCCAAGCGCCTCAAGCGCCTGTTGGACTTGCTCAAACCCCAAGACCGTGTGCGCTTGCGCTACCAGGAGGAAGGCAGCGAGTTGGACCTGGACGTGGCAGTTCGCTCACTGATCGACCTGAAAAGCGGCAGCCAGCCCGACACCCGCATCAACCTGAGCCACCGCACCGACGGGCGCAACATTGCCGTGCTGGTGCTGCTGGACTTGTCTGCCTCCCTCAATGACACCGTGCCGGGCACCACGCAAACCATCCTGCAACTCAGCCAAGAGGCGGTCTCGCTGCTGGCCTGGTCGGTGGAGCAACTGGGCGACCCGCTGGCCATTGCCGGCTTTCACTCCAACACCCGCCATGACACGCGCTACCTGCACATCAAAGGGTTTGGCGAGCACTGGGGCGACGAGGTCAAAAGCCGCCTGGCCGCCATGGAGGCCGCCTATTCCACCCGCATGGGCGCCGCCCTGCGCCACGCCGCCCACTACCTGGGCGCACAAAAAGCGGACAAAAAGCTGCTGCTAATCTTGACTGACGGCCAACCCAGCGACGTGGATTCGCCCGACGAACGCCTGCTGATTGAGGACGCGCGCCAATCTGTGAAAGAACTGCAGGGCCAAGGCATCTTTCCCTACTGCATCAACCTGGACGCTGGGGCCGATGCTTATGTGAGCGACATCTTTGGCCAGCACTACACGGTGATTGACCAGATTGAACGCCTGCCTGAGCGCTTGCCAGAGTTGTTCATGGCGCTGACACGCTGAGGGCGTTGCCGCCAGGGCTCCAAATGCTCCTTTTTACATAGCTATTAACGCTTACTACATAAGGGCTAGAGGCCAATTTGGCTTAAATTTTGGACTACAACTGCTGCGCTCAGCCTGTGCGCAAGAGCGCCTCATTCACCACCCGGTAAGCCCGCCCCTGTTTGTCCAGCGGCGCAATGGCCGCCTCGCGCACCAGGCGACTCACCTCGCGGCTCACGGTTTCCAGCTTCAGGTTGAGCATGGAGCCCATGTCGTCACGGCCAAACAAGGTGACGCGCGCGGCGTCGTCAGGCGCGCGCATTTTCAGAATCAGGTTGCACACGCGCTGGCGGGCGGTGCCAAAGTTCAGGTCGGCCAGCCAATCGTCGGCGTCCTTGAGCGATTGCTGCCACTTTTGCATCAGCTTGAGGTGCAGGCGCTGGCTGTTGGCACCCAGAGTGTGAATCACGTCCAGCGGAATACGGCACACCGCCACGTCGCTCAGTGCCACGGCATCGCTGTTGTAGTGGCCGGTGGCCAGCGCCTCCAGCCCCACCACGTCGCCCGAACGCAGCACCCGCACAATGCGCTGGCGCCCGTCGGTGGTCACACGCACCAGCTTGATGGTGCCCTTGCGCAGCGTAAACACGCCTTGGGCCAGCCCACCTTCGTCGTACAGCAGGGCGCCGGCCTTGAACTCCAGGTCGTCAATCGGTGCGTGGATCTGGCCGAAATCCTGTTCGTTCAAGTCCGCAAACAAAACCATGTCGCGAATGCCGCAATTGCGGCAGTCCGAGGTGCCGCGCCAGGCGGACTCTGTCTTGATCGGGATCATGGCGCCCTCAACCTTTGGCCTTGATGGCCGCACGCGCCAGCGCCAGGCGCTCGTCCAGGTAGGCCCCATAAAAGTCGGGGATGTAGGCGCCCTTCAAGCGCTCGGCCACCTCCTGACCACCGGGTCCGAAGAACAACACCGTGGGCGCGACCTTGACGCCCCAGCGGCGCACCAGCTGGTCATGCGTGAGCGCATCGCCCTTGAAGTCTTTCACGGCCAAGGCACTGCGCATGTCCACCTGCACCACCGGCAGCGCCTGCTGCGCGCGCATGGGCGCAAGGTAGTTGTCACGGGCCACTATGCAAAACGGACAGCGCTCCAGACTGACCATCACCACCAGCGGTTGGCCCTGTTTCAGGGCAGCGGCCAGTTCGTCGGCCAGCGACGTGACCAGCGGCAGGCTGGCGGGCGCAGCCCGGCCCACGCTGCTGGCACACAGCGCAGCGCCTGCCACCAACAGATGGCGCCGCGACAGGGCGGCATGGCGGTGCACAGGGGCACCACCCGACGGGGTAAATTGAAACATCGGTAAGCCTCGTGGTTCGGTCAGCGCAGAACCGTGTCGTTATTCAGGAATGCAACTGGATCGGGTTGTCCGGCCCGGATTGCAAAAAAGCTTGAGCAGGATCAATTGGCAAGTGCCCCCTCTTATTTATCATTAATATAAGCTAATACTGAATTATTGGAAACCACCATGGAACTTGCAGGTCTTCTTGAGCGTTACGGCGACAGCACGGTGCTGGCCTTGGGCGGCTTGGTGATTGGTGGTTTGTTCGGGTTTTTTGCCCAACGTTCCAAATTTTGCCTGCGCGCGGCGGTCATCGAATTCTGGCACCGCAAGTTTGGTGAAAAGCTGTCGGTCTGGCTGCTGGCATTTTCGGCGGCCGTGGTGGCGGTGCAACTGCTGATCCTCACGCACGGGCTGGACGTGAGCACGGCGCGCCAACTGGCGTCACGCGGCAGTTTGTCGGGTGCGCTCATGGGCGGGCTGTTGTTTGGCGTGGGCATGATCTTGACGCGAGGCTGCGCCAGCCGCTTGCTGGTGCTGTCCGCGAATGGCAATTTGCGGGCACTGCTCTCCGGCCTGATCTTCGCGGTGACGGCGCAAGCCTCGCTCTCCGGGGCCCTGGCGCCTTTGCGCAACACCATCAGCGCGTGGTGGACGGTAGAAGGCGGCGCCTCGCGTGACCTGCTGGCGCTGACCGGCGTGGGCCCGTGGGGTGGTTTGATCTTTGGCTTGTTCTGGCTGGTGGCCGCGTTGTATTTCTCGATCCGCAGTGGTTGGGGGCTGTGGAAATGGGTGGGCGGCATTGGCACCGGGCTGGCGGTGGCGGCGGGCTGGGCCTTTACTTATGGGATATCGGCCAACTCGTTTGAAGCGGTGCAGGTGCAGGGCCTGACCTTCAGCGGTCCGTCGGCCGAATGGCTGATGCGGGTGCTGGCCGCGCCTGCGCCCGCCATCGGGTTTGACTTTGGCCTGCTGCCAGGCGTCTTTCTGGGCTCGTTTCTGGGCGCCTGGATCGGCAAAGACCTCAAACTCGAAGGCTTCACCGACGGCTACGGCATGCGTCGCTACATTGCAGGTGCCGTGCTGATGGGATTTGGCTCGATGCTGGCGGGTGGCTGCGCAGTGGGGGCCGGCATGACGGGTGGCGCCATCTTTGCACTGACCGCTTGGCTGACGCTGGTGGGCATGTGGGTGGGTGCCGGCGTGACAGACCGCCTGATTGACTCGCCAAACGCCGCAACGCCGGTGAACCGGGCACCCACGCTGGCCCGCGCCACCTGAAAGCACAAAAGCCCGCGCTGCCTTGGCAACGCGGGCTTTTGATCCAGAAGAAAAGTCTACAAGCCGCCCAAATACTGGGCCACGGCGGCCATCTCAAACGGGGTCATTTTTTCAACCACCGAGTGCATCACCGCGTTGTCGTTGGTGCGCTCGCGTTTGTTGAACAGCTTGAGCTGCGACTCCAGGTAAGACGGATACTGACCCGCCAGACGGGGCAAGGACGAGGTGCCCAACGCCTTGGCACCATGGCAACTGGCACAAGCGGCCACGCCGCTGTACTTGTTACCCGAGTTGTAAAGGTACTTGCCTACAGCAGCCAACTCGGGCTCATCCACACCGGCCGGTGGTGCCGGCATCTTTTCAAAATAATGCCCCAAGGCGACCATTTCGTCCTTGCTCAGCTTGGCGGACATGTCAGCCATGGCCGAACTCTTGCGTTTACCAGTCTTGAAGTTTTCCAACTGTTTGGCGGTGTATTCCCAGTGCTGGCCTGCCAGCCGGGGGAAAACCTCGCTGGACGACTCCCCCGCTGCGCCGTGACAGAGAAAACACACACCGCCCACAATCTTTTTGGCACGGGCCTCATCGGCCTGCGCCCAAGCGGCGCCAGCCATGAGGCAAGCGGCCGCCACACACCAACGCGTCAGTTTTTTCATCGCGTCACGCCAGGGTATCGGCCCAGATGTTGCTGGCCCACGCCAAGGCGTAACGGCCTTCCAGCTCGTTGGCGCCTGCCGACACGCCACCCGACCCGGGCACGGTCACCATGGTTTTTTTCTCGGCGTCGTAGCGGTGCACGCTGGCCACGTGGACCACATCCTCGGCACTGACGAAGCTGTAGCAGGTGTTGTTGTAAATCGGGTTGGCGTTGGGCGCCTTGCCAGTCAGCAAAGCAACAACAGCAGCCGCACAGGTTTTGCCGTGCTGGTTAGCCATGTGCCCTGACTTGGGCATGCCCGGCGCGATCTGGATCGAGTCGCCCAGCACGTGCACGTTCTTGGCAGCCTTGGACTCAAAGGTCAAAAAGTCCACTTCGCACCAGCGCTTGTTGGCCGTGGCCAAACCGGTTTTCACGGCCAGATCCCCCGCCCGCATGCCAGGGATGACGTTGAGCACGTCGGCCTTGACAGGGTCGTTGAACTCAAACTTCAGGGTGCTGCCCGCCACATCGACATCGGCCAACGCGTGCTTGGAGCGGTATTCGACGATGCCTTTGTAACGCTCGGCCCAAGCCTTTTTGAACAGTGGGCCTTTGGAGGTCACGTCGTCGTTGGCATCCAGAATCAGCACTTTGGATTTGGGTTTGGCCTGGCTGAAGTAGTTGGCCACCTGGCACGCACGCTCGTACGGGCCGGGGGGGCATCGGTAGGGGGCCAGGGGAATGGTCATGGCGTAGACGCCGCCATCGGGCATGGCTTCCAGCTGCTTGCGCAGCGCCACCGTTTGCGCGCCGGCTTTCCAGGCGTGCAGCACTTTGTCTTTGGCACCGGCCTGGGCCATGCCGGGCAGGGTTTCCCACATGAAATCCACGCCGGGCGACAAAATCAGCCGGTCGTACGGAATTTCTCCCCCGCTGGCGAGCTTGACCACACGCTTCTCGGCATCAATGGTGGTCACCATGTCGCGCACCACATTGACACCGTGGCGCTTGGCCAGGTTGTCGTAGGGCGTCGTGATGTCCGCCATGGTCTTGACACCGCCCAGCACCAAATTGGAAATGGGGCAAGAGATAAACGAAGCGTTGGGCTCAACCAGGGTCACGTTGATGCTGTAGTCAGACCACATGCGCACGTATTTGGCGGCTGTGGCGCCTCCAAAACCACCACCCACCACCACCACTTTGGGCCCGTTACCACCACCCGTGGTGGCGCAGCCAGACAACCAGCCCGCGCTGGCAATGACAGAACCAGCACCGACTGTTTTGACAAATTGACGACGTAACATGAAAAGCTCCCTTATTTTTTGAGGGCGGCAAAGTAGCCCGCGAGTTGTTCGAGCTGCTCATCCGTGTAGCCCTTGGAGAGCTGGTGCATCAGCGTGGCCGGCTTCTTGCCGGATTTGAAATCAAGCATTTTTTTCAACAGATCTTCCTTGGGCTGACCCGCCAAAGACTCCATGCCCGGCTGGGCCACACCGCTGGTGCCGTGACAGCTGGCACACGCTGCAGCCATGCCGCGCACCTGCAGAGCATCGGCTGCACTGGCCCAAGCGGCAGACAGCGCCAGTGCGGCGCCCACCGTGACATTGATCCATGGATTCATGCTTATCTTCCTTTTTAAATTTATCAGTCAACTCTTATGTTTGTAAATAATAACGGCTCGGGCGTGTCCCAAAACACAGTAGAAACCCGCAGCCCACCGGCTAAAGATCAGAGTCGATCGCGATTTGCGTGCACACCGCGCGGCACAGCGACGCCACCCGGTCGTCAACAATGCGGTAGTGAATCTGCACGCCGTCACGGCGCTTGCCCAGCACGCCCGCCTGGTACAGGGTGTTGAGGTGTTGGGACATATTGGGCTGGGTGGTGTCGATCTTGCTGAGCAGATAGCTCACATTTTTCTCACCGTCGCACAAGCAGCTGATGATCTTGAGGCGCATGGGCGCCGACATGACGCGGAACAGTTCCGCCGCGAGTTCAAACACCTGGTCCGGCTTGTCCAACTCGGAGCGTGTGTCTTGTGTGGAGTTTTCAGCCATGGGGTTGGGGCGGGCACCGAGCCCGCGCGTAGTTGCGTTTATTCGAATATACGCTGCTTGTCATATCCCGAAAACCCGGGCGAGCCCTGATGGGGCGGGCCAGCGGTCGCCAGGCCACTCAGCGGCTGGGTGCGCGCAGGGTCCGGCTCAGCATGATGACCGGGATCAGCCCCACCAGCACCAAGGCGAGCGACGGCAAAGCGGCCTCGCCCAAACGCTCATCACGCGCCAACTGGTAAGCCACCACCGCCAGCGTGTCGCTGTTGAACGGGCGCAGCACCAGGGTGGCGGGTAGCTCTTTCATCACATCCACAAACACCAGCAAAGCGGCAGCAGCAGTGGAGCGCTTGAGCAGCGGCCAGTGCACCCGGCGCAGCAAATCGGCGTCATGCGTGCCCAGCATGCGCGCCGAGTCGTCAAAACTGACCGGAATCCGGGCATAACCACTTTGCACCGACTGCATCGCCACCGCCGTGAAGCGCACCAGATAAGCCCAAACCAGCCCCACCGACGTGGCAGTCACAAAATAGCCCACGCCGCTGTCCGGCAACGCGGCCTGCAACCAGCCCACCGGCAACAGCAGCCCCACCACAATGACGGCACCCGGCACCGCATAGCCCAGGCCCACCAGTTGCACCGCCACGCGGGTGGGCGCATCAGGCCGGCGCCGCATGTTGAAGGCCAGCAGCAGCGCCAGCGCCACCGCCAGCGCCGCGCTGATGGCGCCCAGGCGCAAGCTGTTCATCGCCCAGCCCACAAACTGCCCCCAGGACAGCACCGACCAATCTGCCACCAAAGGCCGCAGCATGAACAGCACTGGCAACACAAACCCGATCAACACCGGTGCGCCGCACACCCCCCAGGCCAGCCACTGCGCCCGCCCGCTCAGGCGCAGGGGCCGGGCCTCCATGCCGCCGGCACGCCCTCCCCGCACCGCCGAAAAACGCATGCGCTTTTGCGCGCGGTACTCCAGGTACAGCAAGAACGCCACCATGAGCAAGAGCATGGTGGCCAGTTGGGCGGCGGCAATGCGGTTGTCCATGGCCAGCCAGGCTTTGTAAATACCCGCGGTGAAGGTCTGGATGCCAAAGTAACTCGACACGCCAAAGTCCGCCAGCGTCTCCATCAGCGCCAAGGCCATGCCCGCCGCCACCGCCGGGCGCGCCAGCGGCAAGGCCACCTCGGCAATGCGCCGGCGCATGGGGGCGCCCAACAGGCGCGCGGCCTCCATCAGGTGCGAGGCGCGCTCACCCAGCGCGGTGCGCGCCAGCAAGTAAACATAGGGGTAAAGTGAAAACGTGAACACCCAGGCGGCGCCGCCCAGACTGCGAATTTCGGGGAGCATGCGGCCCTCGGCGCCCAACAGGCTGCGCAGTGCGGTTTGCAGCGGACCGCTGAACTGCAAAAAGTCGGTGTAAGCGTAGGCCACCACGTAGGCCGGCATGGCCAGCGGCAAGAGCAAGGCCCATTCAAAGACCTTGCGGCCCGTGAAATCAAACAAGGTGACGGCCGCGGCCGAGGCCAGCCCCACCACCACCACGCCGACCCCCACCGTGACGCACAGGCGCAAGGTGGTCCAAAGGTAATCGGGCAGCACCGTGCCGCTCATTTCACCCAGAATTTGCGCCGCTGCCGCGCCCGAGTCGCCCCAGGGCAACCACGAGGCAAAAATGGCCACCACGGGGAGCATGAACGCCAGCGTCAGCGCTAAGAACAGGATTTGACGGAACCGGCGAAACAGCATGGGGCTTCTAACTGAACGTATGCAAATGAGAATTGTAAGCATCTACAATGAAAAGCATGTTTCTTGAAGTCTCACAACTCAGCGTGGCTTATGCCGGTCGCAGCCCGGCGGCCGTGCGCGACGTGTCGTTTGGCCTGCATGCCGGTGACATTGGCGTCTTGATCGGGCCGTCGGGTTGCGGCAAAACCACCCTGCTGCGGGCCGTGGCCGGGCTGGAGCCCGTGACCCAGGGCACCATCCGCCTGGCTGGCCAGGTGGTCAGCAGCGACACGCTCAACCTGCCGCCTGAAGACCGCCAGATTGGCATGGTGTTTCAGGACTACGCGCTGTTCCCCCACTTGAGCATCGGGCGCAATGTGGCTTTTGGCATTGACCGCTTGCCCAAGGCGCAACGCGCCGCCCGCGTGGCCGAGGTGCTGGAACTGGTCGGCTTGGCGGGCCAGGAAGACCGCTTTCCCCACGAACTATCGGGCGGCCAGCAACAGCGCGTGGCCCTGGCCCGCGCGCTGGCACCCAAACCGCGCTTGCTGCTGCTGGACGAACCGTTTTCCAACCTGGACGTGGACTTGCGCGAGCGCCTGGCGCATGAGGTGCGCACCATTCTCAAAGCCGCCCAGACCACCGCCCTGTTTGTGACCCACGACCAGCTCGAAGCCTTTGCCATTGGCGACACCATCGGCGTCATGCATGAGGGGCAGTTGCACCAGTGGGACGACGCCTACACCCTCTACCACCGCCCGGCCAGCCGTTTTGTGGCCGAATTCATTGGCCACGGCGTGTTCACGCCGGCAGTCATTCAGGCCGTGGATGGCCAGGTGGTGGTGCAAACCCCCTTGGGCAACCTGACCGATGTGGCTGAATGCCCGCTGCCCGGTGCGTTTGTCGGTGGCGTGTGTGACGTGCTGCTGCGTGCCGATGACATCGTGCACGACGACGATGCGCCCACCAAGGCGCAAATCATTCGCAAGGCATTTCGTGGTTCGGAGTTTTTGTACACCTTGCGCCTGAAGTCCGGCGAAACCGTGATGGCCCATGTGCCCAGCCACCACGACCACAAAATTGGCGAGTGGATCGGCATCCGGGCGCAGGTGGACCATGTGGTGACGTTTGACCGGGCCTGCCCCAAAAACAACGGCAAGATGTGCCACATGCCCTGCGAACATGCGGCCAAGGGTTGCGCGGCTGAGGCGCCGGAACACGCTGTCAAACACGCCCTCATCGCGCAGGCCTGAGGCCGGTCACGCCAGCCCGCACGCCGCCATTCAGGTCTGGCGCAAGGCGTCCACCGCACCCTGCAAATCGGCCGCCCAGGCACGGCGGTCGCGCCCGTCGGCGGCTTGCGGCTCGCCAAAAGTCAGCACCGCACACAAAGGCGGCGCGGTCAGGGTGCGCCACATTGAGCCCATCAAGGTGTCGTCATTGATGTAGCACGGCGCCAGGCTGTGCGCGCCCGTGGCGGCGTCGGTGAAGCGCAGCGCCATGGGCAGCACCGGGGCGTTGGCTGAAATGGCGGCCTGAAACAAATTGGCGTGAAAAGGCAACAAACTCACCCCGTCACTGGTGGTGCCTTCCGGAAAGATGGCCAGCACGTCGCCCGCACTCAGGCGCTCGGCCATGTGGTGCACCACGCGCATGGCGTCGCGCCGGGATTCGCGCTGAATGAACAGCGTGCCCGCGCCTGTGGCCAGGGTGCCAATCACCGGCCAGCGCTGCACGTCGGCCTTGGAGACAAAACGACAGTAGCGCGCGGAATGCATCACCACAATGTCCAGCCACGAAATGTGGTTGGCGGCCAGCAGCAGCGGCCCCTGCGCCGGCGGCGCGCCAACAACTACTAATTTAATAGCTAGACGGGCAAGCAGCGTATGGGCCCAAGCCTGAATTCGCTCTTCTTTTTGCACCGCGGAGAGCTTGGGGAACACCAGCACCACCACCCACAGACCCGACACGATGTGGACCAGCGCCCGCGTCAGTTTCCAGCTGGCGTGGGCGTGCCCTTGGAGTCGGCGCAGCCGCTTCATGAAGGGCGCCGTCAGGCCTGGTAAGCCACGCGCCCGCTCACCACGGTGCAGCGCACACGGCCGGGCAACTCGTAACCGGAAAACGGCGTGTGCTTGCCCTGGCTGCGCAGCGCCTCGGGCTGCACGGTCCAGGCGGCCTGCGGGTCAAACACGCACAAGTCCGCCAAACCGCCTACACGCAGCTGACCCGTGCGGCCCTGACGAGCGCCCAAGGCGGCACCCAGCACCTCGGCCGGGCCTTGCGTGACGCTGGCCAACGCGCGGGCCAGACTCACGCCGCCCTCAAGATGCCACTTGTAAGCCAGACTGAGCAGCAGCTCCAGCCCCGTAGCGCCAGGCTCACTCTCGGCAAAAGGCAAATCTTTGGCATCGGCATCGACCGGGGTGTGGTCTGACACCAGCGCGTCAATGGTGCCGTCGGCCAGCGCGGCGCGCAGGGCATCGCGGTCGCGCTGCTGGCGCAGCGGCGGGTTCAGGCGGGCCCGGCTGTCAAAGTAGCCAATGTCGGCATCGGTCAAA
>CAZLRQ010000048.1:0-12785 GCA_964562035.1 uncultured Rhodoferax sp.
AAGGCCAGCGTGGCAAACACAAAGAAGTTCAAGGCACCCTGCGCCCGGTCTTTTTCCTCCGGTGTGTAGGTTTGCAACGACAACGTGGTGCTGCCGGTGAACAGAAAATTCCAGCCCACGCCGAGCAAGAACAGGGCAATCAAAAATTGGTGCAAATCCACACCGGTCAGGGCCACCCCAATGCAGGCAGCGTTGAGCGCCACGCCCACGCCCATGATGGGCAGCGTGCCAAAGCGCTTGATCAGGTGGCCGGTGAAGAAGCCCGGCGCAAACATGCCAATCACATGCCATTCCAGCACCAGCGCCACGTCGGAAAACGGCAAGTTGCACTGCTGCATGGCCAGGGGCGTGGCGGCCATCAGCAGGTTCATCACCCCGTAGCCCAGGGCGCCGGTGGCGGCGGCCACGATGAAGGCGGGTTGGCGCATGATCTCGCGCAGCGGGCGCCCGCCGTGCGCTGATTTTTTGATGGGGGCCGGCGGAAATTCAATGAAGCTCAGCACCGCCATGGACAGCAGCGCCACCCCGGCCAGCGCGATGTAAGCGCCGGCAAAGGGCACGTCCATCAGGGTGCGGGTGTACTGCGCCAGGTTGGGCCCCAGCACGGCGCCCAGCAAGCCACCGGCCATCACCAGCGACACGGCTTTCTCGCGCCAGGCGGGCAGCGCCAGTTCGGCGGCGGCAAAGCGGTACAGGCCGGCGTTGGCGTTGTAGTAGCCCGCCACCACGGTGGCCGTGCACAAGAGCCAGAAGTTGTGGCTGACGGCCGCATAGGCGCACAGCAGCGCCGACAGCAAGGCCACCAGCAGACCGAGCTGAAACGACACCTTGCGACCATAGCGGCTCTGGGTTTTGGCCACCAGCCCGGTGGACAGCGCGCCACCCACCACATAGCCCATCACCGGCAGCGTGGCCATCCAGCCCAGCGGCGCCATGCTCAAGCCGACCAGGCCGTTGATGGCAATGAAGGTCACGTTGTTGGTCAGGAACAGGCCCTGGCAGATGGCCAGCAGCCAGAGAGGACGGTTCATGGGGTGGTGATGGTGGTTGCGCAAAGGCCAACGGCGACATGCCGGGATGACGGTCTGCCCGGCCGATATTAACGGCTGGCCGTGGTGCTTGCTGATGCGGCGCTGTTGCGGGGTCGGGTGCTGGTCAGGCAACTTCGCTGGCGCTGGTCATGTCCAGCAGCGCCGGGTCAAAAAGGTCGGGGTCGGTGGTAAAGACCATGGGCTTGTCGGTGCTGCCTTCAAAGATCAGGCCATTGATCCAGGGCGACACATCACGCAGTGCCTCGGGTGGCGGGTGCACGTCGCCGCATTCGATCACCCCCACCAGCCGCTCGACCAGCAAAGCCAATACCTGCCCCCGGCTGCGCACGACCACCGCCACCGCGTCCTGTGGTCGGGTCAGCGGCGTCTGGCCGGCCAGACGGCAAAAATCCAGCGCAGGCAACATCAGGGTGCGACCTGCCAGCACGTATTCCAGGAGCCCCGCCACCTGGCTGTTGCCGGGGGCTTGCACCAGGCGCCCAGCCGACATGGCCTCCAGCACATGCGTGCTGCCCAGGCCCAATAGCTGGCTGCCACAGGCCACCACCCCGATGTGGCGTCGCTCAGCGGTCAGGGGGACCATCTGGGGCAATGGGCGGCTTGAGTGGCTGATGGGGTTGCGCCTGATGGGCGAGAGCAGCACCGAAAACACGGGTTCGCTGTAGCCGTCGCGGCACTTGAATTCCCGGTAGCCCGTGCTGGGGGCCACGCCGGCCAGGTACTCCTGGCCTTGCCAGTGCACCAGCAGGCTGCAGGCTTGGCGACCGGCCCCGAGCAGCAGCGCCGGGGCAAACGGCAGCAACTGGCCGGGGGCAAGGTCGTCGTGGGTACTGGCCAGTACATGGCCCGTGGGGCTGATGAAGAAACCCAGCGGGCTGCTGCCGTCAGGCGTGGCGTCGCGCAGCATGGCGCGCAGTTCATCACGGCAGTTGAAGGCCAGCGCGATGCCGCCCACCGCCGGTCCATTGCCCGTTGCGCGCAAGGCGGCGCAATAGACATAGGCAGCGTCGCCATCGCTGAGCGGGTCGGGCTGCATGGCCGAGACGGCGTAGGCCTGCGTGCCCTTGAGGCCCAGGGTGCGCTGCACCAGCGCACTGTCCAGACGCAGCACGGCGGGCAGGGTTTGTGCATCGCGCGAGACGGCCACCACCTGGCCTTGCCGGTTGAACAGGGCCACGCGCCGGTACACCGTGTACAGGCTGTTCAGGTGGGCCAGTACCTCGGCGGCGCGGGCGCGTGCACTGGCAGAGTCGGCGGCGTCCAGGTCGGCCAGGATGGCGGCCAATTCTTCAGACAAGGCCCACCAGCGGCAATCGTTGGCGCGCTCGTACAGGTTGCGGTCCATGAGGTTGACGGCCAGCGCCGCGTGGGTGCGCAGTTCGGCGCGGCGTCCGGCCATGAGCAGCTGGCGCAGTTCCACAATGGCGCCGTCAAACACTGCCACGGTTTGCTGGCCGGCCCGCCCGATCTCGTCAAAGACCGGGTGCACGGCCGAATCGGTGCGGGCTGCGGCATCGGCCAGTTTGCCGTTCCAGATCACGCGGGTCAGGCCCAGCTCAATGTCGCGTGCCCGCGCAATGATGTCGCGCAGCGCGCTGTTGTCTGCGTCCACCTCGGCATCCGTGGGTTCTTGTGGCGTTGGGGTGGCGTCGGTGTCCGGGGCCGTGCCAAAGGCCACCGCCGGTGAAACCAGGGCCACGGCGCGCCAGGGCAGGCCGGTGTACCCCTGGTACCCGCGGGTGGCGCGCACTTGAAACAGGTGCTGCTGCCCCTGGTGGTTGAGCTGCGTCTGAGCGACCTGGTGCGCTGGTGGCAGGTCCACGCTGTCGCCTGCGGCAAATCCGGCGGGTTGGCTGCTCGCCACCACACGCTGTTGTTGATCGACCAGCAGCAGGGTCATGGGGTTGAGCGGGTCGTGCAGTGCCGCAAAGATGGACGCCAGCTCCGAGGCCAGGTCAAAACGCAATACCACCGCGCCGCAGGGCTGGCCTTGGGCCGAGACAATGCGATGGGCGTACAGCAGCACGGCTGGCACGCCGGGAAACAGCGGGTCAGCGCCGTGGCGTTCGATGTAGGTCGCCTCGTTCAAGCAGGCATGCCACCAGTTGGGTGTGCCGCATGCGCCCGGGGCGCGGTCCTGCAAGCTCAGCAGGGGCTGGGCCTGGGCGTCCAGCACCAGAATGTCGTCGTACACGGTGTACTTGGCCCGGTACTCGGCCAACCGGGCGCGCATGGCCGTGGTCGCCCGGGGCGCCTGCACAAATGACACCAAGGGGGCGTCGGTGGCAATAAACCCCACGTCGGCGGTGCGCTCAAACAAGTTGCGCACCAGGATATCAATGGCCACCTGGGCCCGCGAGGCCAGATCGCGCTGGCGGTTGGCCAGGTGGGTGGTGGCAATCTGGGCCACCATTTCACGTGCCAGCACGCCAAAAGACGCCCGCGTGTCCTCCAGCGTGGCGATGAACCCCGCCGACTCGCCCGGGCACACGATGCGCGCGGTGGTTTCAATCACCTTCCAGCTCATGTCCAGCCGCTTGAGCGTGCGTTCCAACTTTTGCAGGGAGCGCATTTGGGGCGCAACAATGTCGTAGGCAGATTCCATGGGGTGGTGTGAGGCGGGTGTTGAGGTTGGATTGAAAAAAGTGGGATCAAGCCCGCTCTCGTCAAAATCAACAAGCAACAATTGGACCAGCGCCCGCCGGCCCGGTGACGGGCTACACCAGCAAAGCGACCAGCGCCGCCAGCGCAGCGGTTTCAGCGCGCAGCACGCGCGGGCCCAAGGTGACAGGCGCAAAACCCTGTGCGATGGCCAATGCCTCCTCGGCCGCGCTCAGGCCGCCTTCGGGCCCGGACAAAAAGTGCACTGCGCCGGTGGTGTCGGTCCCCGACGTCACCCTCTCCCGCAGGCGCTGCGTGCCGGGGCGCAGTGACAGCAGCAGTCGCTGGTCGATCGCACCGGTGTTCAGGGTTTTGGCCCAGGCGGCCAGCGTCAGCACCTCGTGAATCACGGGCACCCGGTTGCCACCGCACTGCTCGCACGCGGCAATGGCCACGCTTTGCCAGTGCGCCACTTTTTTCTCGGCCCGCTCGCCGCTCAGGCGCAGCACGCTGCGCTCGGTCATCAGCGGCTGCAGGCTGGCCACGCCCAGTTCGGTGGCTTTTTCCACCAGCCAGTCCATGCGGTCGTTGGCCGGCATGCCGACCACCAGGTGCACCGCGCGCGCGGCCTCGCGCTCCACCGGGTGGTGCGCGCCCACCTGCACCTGCACGTCGCTGCGGCCCATGCGGGTGACCACGGCGTCAAACTCGCCACCGGGGCTACCTCCCACATCGGGCCCGCCATTGAACAGGGTGATGGCGCTGCCCGGCTGCAGGCGCAGCACCTGCACATGGCGCGCAGCGCCCGCTGGCAGCGCCAGCAGTTCACCGGTGATAAGGGGCGCAGGGCAGTAAAAGCGGGGCATGGCAGTGGGGGTGACTTGAGATTAATGCTATTTAATAAATAGCTACTAGCCCATACCCCATAAGGGCTAGAGCACGATTTGGCTTAAGAACGGCCAAAACCGAACACATTGGGCATTTCAATGCCCTCCACCTTTTCCACCAGGCGCAGCAGGGGTTTGAGTTCGCGGTAGCGCTCGCAGGTGGCGCGAATGTAGGCAATGAAGCGCGGCGTGTCCGCCAGGTACTGCGGTTTGCCGTCGCGCAGGGTCAGGCGGGCAAAAATGCCGGCGACCTTCAGGTGGCGCTGCAGGCCCATCCACTCCACGCCCCGGTAAAACTCGCCAAAGTCGTCGCCCACCGGCAGGCCGGCTTTGCGCGCTTTTTCCCAGTAGCGGATGGTGATGTCCAGACAAAAGTCTTCTTCCCAGGTCAAAAACGCGTCGCGCATCAGGCTGGCAATGTCGTAGGTCAGCGGGCCATACACCGCGTCCTGAAAGTCCAGCACGCCCAGGCGCGGTGCTTGCGCGGTGCCAGACATCATCAGAGGTCTCGCCGCCGGGCCGCCCCAAGGCGAGACAGCCCCCTCGGGGGGCAGCGCAGCACGCGAAGCGGCCAGCGTGGGGGCCATGAGATTGCGGGGCATGAAGTCGCGATGCACATACACGCTGGGCCAGGCCAGGTTGTGCGCGATGATTTGTTTGAAAGTGTTGTCCAGCGTGAAGCGCATGGCGTCGTCAATGACCGCGCCCTTGTGCTTGACCAGATACCACTCCGGAAACAGCTCCATTTCGCGGCGCAGCAGCGCCTCGTCATACGGCGGCAGCACACCGGGTTGGGAGGCCAGTTGCCAGGCCAGCAGTGCGTCCACCGCCTGCATGTACAGGTCAAAGTTGGCTTGCGGCTGCTCGCGGTTGATGACTTGCATCATGGTCTGCCCGCCCAGGTCGGTCAGCAGCATGAAGCCCTGGGGCTCGTCCCAGGCCAACACCTCGGGTGCGTGCACACCGGCATCCATCATCATTTGGGCCACTTTGGCAAAAGGCCGGCAGTCCTCTTTGTCGGGCGGTGCGTCCATGATGATGCAGCTGCCCTGGGCGGTATCAATGCGGAAATAGCGCCGGAAACTGGCGTCGGCCGAGGCCAGTCGCAGCGTCTCAACGGCCAGTTGGTGGGTGGGCGCCACGCGGGTCAGCCAGGTGTTGAAGGTCGCTTGGCGCGATGCATCAGACCAGGCCGGAGCGGCGTGCAGGGTGGTCTGCAGGATGGGTGTGGGGGTGGGGGCTTGGCTCATGGATAATGCATTTTACAAAGCCGCCCGCCGGCCCAACCGATAGCCTTCCGTTCCTCCACCCGACACTGCCTCTGCCCGATGCGCTTTTTGATGCACGACCCGAAACGCAGGGCGCCCCTGGTTCGGCCCTCAAAACACCTTGATCGACACCTGGGTCAACGCTTTGTTCAGCGCCCTGTGGCATGGGTGGTCTGTGCCTTGCTGCAGGGCGCCAGCGTCAGCGCGCAGGAGCAACCCCTGCTGTTGAAGAGCAGCCCGCAACTGCAAGAGCAACCGCCCGCGGCGGCAGGCTACGCCGTGCCCACCTTTGTCGAGGGTGACCGCGTGTCGGGCCGCCCTGATCTTGAAACGCTGCTGGAAGGCGATGCCGTGTTGCGCCGGGGCGGCATGGTCATCAAGGCCGACCAACTAGAGTACGACCAGACCACCGACCTGGCCAAGGCCCGTGGCCATGTGCTGATCAACCGCGCGGGCAATGTGTACGAAGGGCCGCTGCTGGAGCTCAAGCTCGACACCTTTGAGGGCTTCTTCAACACGCCACGCTATTACTTTCTGAAAAACGATGCGCATGGCCAGGCCGACCGTGTTGACTTTGTGGACGAAGACCGCACGGTCATCCACAACGCCACCTTCACCACCTGCCGCCGTCTGCCTGGCCCGGGCTGGTTGCCGGACTGGATTTTGCGCGCCAACACGCTGAGCCTGGACACCAGCGAGGACGTGGGCACGGCCCAAGGTGCTGTGCTCAGCTTCAAGGGCGTGCCGCTGTTGCCCATTCCCTACCTCAGCTTTCCGCTGAGTGACCAGCGCAAGTCCGGCTTCATGCCGCCCACGATCGGGCTGGACAACGTGAACGGGGCCGAAGTGGCGGTGCCGTATTACTGGAACATCGCGCCCAACCGCGACGCCCTGCTCACCCCCACGGTCATGAGCAAGCGCGGCGTCAGCCTGGGCACCGAGTTCCGCTACTTGGAGCCCGGTTACTCGGGTGAGGCGCGGCTGGACTACATGCCGTCGGACAAACTGCGCGACCGCGACCGCTGGGGCCTCACCTATCTGCACCGCGACCTGATCAACACCGATCTGACGCGCCGCCTGACCGACGGCGGCGTGGCCTTGAGCCTGAACGTGAACCGGGTCAGTGATGACAATTACTGGCGCGACTTCAGCCGCAGTGCCGCGTCATTGACCCAGCGTCTGCTGGCCACCGATGCCAACCTGGCCTGGAACAATGGCTATTTCGCCAGCACTTTGCGCACGCTCAAATGGCAAACGCTGCAGGACGTGACCGCGCCCATCGTGCCGCCGTATGACCGCCTGCCCCAACTGACCACGCGCTACGCCCGCAGCAATGTCAATGGTTTTGACTACGCCATCAGCGCCGACTACACGCGCTTCCAGTCCACCAGCGCCTTGACGGGCCAACCCAACGCCGAGCGCACGTTTTCAGCGGCGCAGCTGAGTTGGCCGTGGCTCTCGCCAGCGGGTTTCATCACGCCCAAGCTGCAGCTGCATGCCACGCACTACCAGTTTGATGCCGCCTACAAGTCGGCCACGACCGCCAGCCGGGTGGTGCCCACGTTCAGTCTGGACAGTGGTTTGGTGTTCGAGCGTGAGACGAGTTATTTTGGCCGCGGGTTTTTGCAAACCCTGGAGCCGCGGGCGTTTTACGTCAACACACCCTACCGTGACCAGAGTGGTCTGCCCAACTACGACTCGGGTGCCAATGACTTCAACTTCGCCACCATTTACACCGAAAACGCCTTTGTCGGCAACGACCGCATCTCCGACAGCAACCTGCTGACGCTGGGTGTGACCACCCGTCTGCTGGACCCCGACACGGGCGCCGAGGCCGCGCGGTTTGGCGTGGCACAGCGGTTGCGTTTCCGCGATCAAAGTGTGACTTTGCCCGGTGGCGCGGTGGTCACCGACCGCATCAGTGACATCTTGCTGGGCGGCTCGGTCAACTGGGACCCGAAGTGGGCGTTTGACTCGACGGTGCAGTTCAACCCCAGCACCGACCGGTCCACGCGCTCCACCATCGGCGCGCGCTACAGCCCGGGCAACTACCGGGTGGTGAGCGCGGCCTACCGCTACCAGCGCAACCTCAGTGAGCAACTGGACGTGGGCTGGCAATGGCCGCTGAATGACCTGTGGGGTGACCGGGGCCAGGATCTGGGCGCCGGCCGCGGCCAGGGGGGCGGTCGCTGGTACAGCGTGGGCCGCCTGAATTACAGCCTCAACGACCGCAAGCTGGTCGACTCCATCATTGGTTTTGAGTACGATGCCGACTGCTGGCTGGGCCGGGTGGTGCTGGAGCGCCTGCAGACCAGCACCTCGTCGGCCACACAACGCATCATGTTCCAGTTGGAATTTGTTGGCTTCACCCGTTTGGGCGTCAACCCCTTGAAGACCCTGAAATCCAATATTCCCGGCTACCAGTACCTGCGTGAGTCCACCAGCTCGCCCAGCCGCTTCAGCAATTACGATTGATCCATTCCATGACTTATCGCCTTTTGACTCTTTCGGTGACCAGCTTGGCCTTGTGGGCGGCGCTGCCCCTGCAGGCCCAGGGTTTGCGCCCTTCGACAGGCGCCACCCCGGCGGCCTCGGCGCTGGCCTTGACGCCCGCAGTGCAACGCTCGGCTGACTTCATTGTGGCGGTGGTCAACGCCGAGCCCATCACCAACCATGAGGTCCAGCGTGAGGTGCAGCGCGTCAGCCAGCAAATGGCCCAGCAGCGCCGGCCCGCGCCGGACCCTCGCCTGCTCGCGCAGCAGGTGCTGCAGAGCCTGATCAACCAAAAAGCGCAACTGCAAACGGCCCGGGAAACCGGCATTCAAGTGGATGATGCGGCGGTTGACCAAGCCGAGCAATCGGTGGCGCGCCAAAACCAGATTGAATTGACGGTGTTGCACCAACGGCTGCTGGCGGATGGCCTGTCCGTCAGCCAGTTCCGCACGCAACTGCGCGAGCAGTTGACGCTGACCCGCTTGCGTGAGCGCGATGTGGACGCCCGCGTGCGGGTGACCGACCTGGACATTGACCAGTACCTGCGCGAGCAACAAAACACCGTCGACCCGACCACCCTGCAAATCAACCTGGCCCAGATTCTGGTGGCCGTGCCCGATGCGGCCACGCCGGTGCAGGTGGCCGCCTTGCAAGCCAAGGCCCAGCGCGCCCTGACCCGGGCCCAGGCTGGTGAAGATTTCGTGGCCTTGGTCAGTGAGTTTTCGGACGCGGCTGAGAGCGCGCAGGGTGGCCAACTGGGGCTGCGTACCGCCAACCGCTACCCGCCGTTGTTTTTGGAGGCGACGCAAACCCTCGCGGTGGGCGATGTGTCCGCGCTGGTGCGCTCCGGCGCTGGTTTTCACGTCCTCAAAGTGGTGGAGAAAATCAGCCCGAGTCTGCCCACCATGGCGGTCACGCAAAGCCGGGCCCGCCATATTTTGTTGCGCCCCGGTCCGCAGTTGACCGAAGCCGCCGCGCGCGCCCAGTTGAGCGACTTCAAGCGCCGCATCGTGGGCGGCCAGGCCGACTTTGCCGCTCTGGCGCGTGAACATTCGCAAGATGGCAGTGCCGCGCAGGGGGGCGATTTGGGTTGGGCCAGCCCGGGCATGTTTGTGCCTGAGTTTGAAGCCGTGATGGACCGGCTGACCCCAGGCCAGGTCAGTGACCCGCTGGTGTCCCGCTTTGGGGTGCACCTGATTCAGCTGACCGAGCGGCGCAAGGCCACCCTCAGCCCGCAGGAGCAGCGCGAGACCGTGCGCGCCATGCTGCGCGAGAAAAAAATGGAAGACGCCTTCGTGACCTGGGTGCAAGACGTGCGCGGCCGCGCGTATGTCGAGTTGCGCGAGCCACCGCTTTAAACCCACCACCAATCTTTCCTGTGAAACACATTCCCCGCAAGCGCTTCGGCCAACATTTTCTGGCCGACGGCGGCATCATTGAAGCCATCGTTGATGCCATCGACCCCCAACCCGGGCAGGCGATGGTTGAAATTGGCCCCGGTCTGGCCGCCCTCACACAACCGCTGGTCGAGCGCCTGGGCCAACTCACCGTGATTGAGCTGGACCGCGACCTGGCCGTGCGCCTGCGCAACCATGCGCAGCTCTCGGTCATTGAGTCTGATGTGCTGAAAGTGGACTTTGCCCAGGTGGCACAAGCCCAGGGCGCTCCGAAATTGAGAGTGGTCGGCAATTTGCCCTACAACATCTCGACGCCGATCCTGTTTCACCTGTTGGGTTTTGTCGATGTCATTGAAGACCAGCACTTCATGCTGCAAAAAGAAGTCATCGACCGCATGGTGGCGCGCCCCTGCACTTCAGATTACGGGCGTTTGAGTGTCATGCTGCAGTGGCGTTACGCCATGGAAAACGTGCTCTTCGTGCCGCCCGCGAGCTTCACGCCACCGCCACGCGTGGACAGTGCCGTGGTGCGCATGGTGCCCCGGCCCGACCCGGCGGCTGTGGATGTAAAGCGCTTGAGCGAACTGGTGCAAGTGGCGTTTAGCCAGCGTCGCAAGCTCATGCGCCATACCTTGGGCAAATGGCTGGAAGAAAAGGCCTATGCCGGGGTGTTTGACGTGCAGCGCCGGGCTGAAGAGGTGCCGGTGGTCGAGTACGTGGCGCTGGCCATGGCTCTGTCAGCCACTGACGAGCCCGCAAGCCCGGAATAAGTCAAGCCGTGGGGCTGCCCGGACTGAGACGTCGAGCTGGCGCAGGCCCCGCGCCATGAAAAAAGCCCACTGGTTTCAGTGGGCTTTTTGCTGGGTCACCCAGGTCGGGTTGGTGTTCGGGTCAGGCCGAGGTGGTCCAGTAACCGGCGTTGAAGGGGCTGCTCATACGCAGCGCCAAGGGCGAAACGTCCAACAACTTGTCGGTGGGCATCTTCTCGCCCGATTCAGTCATCAACTCGATGCCCGCCACTGCCGCATTGCCTGCGGTGGTGGTTTTTGCCTCGTTCGCCCGTTCTGCTTGGCTGGTGGTTGCAGAACGGGCTACAGAAAAGAATAGAAGCACCGGAAGGGGATTTTTCGGTCCCCCCAGTAATCGGCGGTGTCGCGGAAAATGTCCAGCAACTGCTCACGGGCTTCTTTGTCAAACTTGACGTTGGCGGGAATGTGCTCCAGCACGGCAATGAAGCCAGGCTGTGGGCCCGATTTGTGCACCGGGTCGGTCATGCTGTCGTAGAGCGCATCAAAATTCTTGCCGACTTGCGTGGCCAGCTTGAATTGTTGGCCAATCAGGTCCAGCACGTCCTGTTTGGTTTGTGCGTTGGCCAGGTTGGCGTACAGGAAATGGTGACCCAAGACCTGGGCTGCTTCCTGCAACTCCGGCACCCGGAACGCCCGGATGGATTGGACGATGTTGGTCCGCACGCCACGGAGTGGCGTTTCAACGGTGGCTTGCGCAACAGCTTGTTGCAGCGCAGCGGTTTCTTGGCTAAGTGACATGTTCATTCTCGGTTCACTTTTCAGTCTAAATAAAGAGGCTCAGGGCACGATCTTGCGAAAACTCTCGTAATGGTCGGCCGTGTAATAACAGGTGTCCGGTGTGGTGGCTTGGCCGCCACACACAATTCGGCGGGCGCCACGATTGCGCGCCCCAGGGGTTGCGACGGTGTATTCGCGGTAGTAGCCCCGCTTGTTCAGCGGTAGCAAACGTTCCCGGTTTCCAAATACAGTTCCGTCTTTTTCATAAGCAAACGGGCCACCCTGACGAATCAAGGCGTAGGTTTGTGCCCCTTGCAAGGGCAGTTCGGCGACCGTCAGCGTGATCTGTGGATCAACAACCGAAGGGCCCTTGGCCTGTACCCAGAAGGAAACTGCCGCCGCTGAAAGCAATAAGCCAGTAAGTACCAACTTCAGGCTTTTGAAGCGCGACATGAAAAAGACTTCTCCCACAACACTCCGGGTTTACCCGGTAATTTCAAGGTCGCTAGTGTCGTGTATTTGGGAGAAAAATGCAAGTGACTGCCCAATAAATGGGCAATCATTGCATGATTCTTACAGGCTAAGTGTGCGCTAACTTAGCCTGTGTGCCTCAGCGTGTCGCGTTGGCGTCGGCCACTGTCAGGGCCGTCATGTTGACAATTCGGCGAACCGTGGTGCTGGCGGTCAAGACATGTACCGGCTTGGCTGCCCCCAGCAAGACCGGGCCAATCGCAATATTACCGCCAGCGGCGGTTTTGAGCAGGTTGTAGGCAATGTTGGCGGCATCGATGTTGGGCAAGACCAACAGGTTGGCGTCGCCATTCAGCGTGCTGTTGGGCATCAGGGCGGCGCGGGCGTCGCCGTCCAGGGCCACGTCGCCATGCATTTCGCCATCCACTTCCAGCCAGGGTGCCTGCTCGCGCAGCAAGGCCAGCGTGTCCCGCATCTTGATGGCGCTGGGCTGGTTGCTGCTGCCAAAGTTGGAGTGCGACAACAAGGCGGCCTTGGGGTGGATACCGAAACGCATCATTTCCTCGGCCGCCATGACCGTGATTTCAGCCAGCTCTTCGGCAGTCGGGTCGTAATTGACGTGGGTGTCGACCAGAAAAATCTGACGGTCCGGCAGCATCAAGCCATTCATGCAGGCGTAAATCTGCACATCTTGTGGTGTGCTGGGGCTGCCGCCAACGCGCTTGCCAATGACCTGGTCGATGTACTGCAGGTGCATGGCCGTGGTGCCCCAGGTGCCGCAGATCATGCCGTCCACGTCACCCTTGTGCAGCAGCATGGCGGCAATCAGGGTCAGGCGGCGGCGCATCTCGATCTTGGCGACCTGCACCGTCATGCCCTTGCGCTCGGCCATGCGGTGGTAGGTTTGCCAGAAGTCGCGGTAGCGGGCGTCCTGCTCGACGTTGACCACGTCGTAGTCCAGCTCTTCTTTCAGGCGCAGGCCAAACTTGGCAATGCGCTGGGCAATGATGGCGGGACGCCCGATCAGGGTGGGGCGGGCCAGGCCCTCGTCCACCACGATCTGGCAGGCGCGCAGCACGCGCTCTTCTTC
>CAZLRQ010000049.1:0-12595 GCA_964562035.1 uncultured Rhodoferax sp.
ACCCGATGAACCCGATGGACAACGCGCAAATGACCAGTCAGATGGCGCAGATCAATACCGTCACCGGCATCCAGCAGGTCAACGAAACCCTGAAAAGCATGGCCGAGCAGTTCTCGGGCATGCAAGTCTTGCAGGGCTCGTCCATGGTGGGGCACAACGTGCTGGTGGAGGGCAACACCTTGACACGCAACAACGGCGTGGCCAGCGGCGCGATTGACCTGGGCGGCCAGGCCGACAACGTCAAGATCGAGATTTTGTCGCCGGGCGGTCAGGTGCTTGACACCCTGAATCTGGGTGCCAAAGACGCGGGACGCCACACCTTTGACTGGGACGCCTCCACCTACACAGGCACAGGCGAACCCAGCTACCGCGTCACCGCTACCCAAGGCGCCAGCGCCGTCACCACCACCTCATTGGTGCGCGACACAGTAACCGCGATCAGCAGTGAAAACGGTGTCATGACAGTTCAACTGCAAGGCCGTGGGGCCGTGGCTTACAGCAGCGTCAAGGCCATTCTTTAAAACAAGCTCACCCATTCCAGCGCATACACAAGGAAATCACCATGTCATTCCAAACAGGACTCTCCGGCTTGAACGCCGCCAGCCGCAACCTCGATGTGATCGGCAACAACATCGCCAATGCCAACACCGTGGGCATGAAGTCATCGCGCGCCGAGTTTGCGGACTTGGTGGCCTCGTCCATCGGTGTCTATGGCGGAGGCGGGTCAGGGATTGGTGTCGAGGTAGCCAACATTTCCCAGCAGTTCACGCAAGGCAACATTTCCGTCACGGGCAACAACCTGGACGTGGCCATCAATGGCGATGGATTCTTCCAGATCGAACTGCCCAGCGGCAACACGGCCTACACCCGCGACGGCGCCTTCAAACTGGACAACACGGGGCAAATCGTCACCAACGGAAACGCCAAGGTTCTCGGGATTACCGCGGACCCGGTCACCGGCACGATACTGGCGGGCGGCACCACAGGCCCGCTGATGCTGCCTGCGGGTGGCGAAATCCCGGCCCAGATATCAACCGAAATCACAGCGTCACTCAATCTGGATGCGCGGGCGGCCATTCCCACCGGAACAGCGCCAGGGAGCCTGGTGCCGGCACTGGAAACCTATGGCACATCGTTGTCAGTCTATGACGCACAAGGCGTTGACACACCTGTCAGCCTGTACTTCACGCGGACTCAAAGTGCCACAGCGACACCAACCTACAACTCCTGGGACGTCTACTCCAGCGTTGACGGCGGAACACCCACCTCACGGGGTTCGGTGACCTTTGGCGCCACCGGCGAAGTCCTGACCTCCACACTGACACCCGTCGCGGTACCCGACTCCCTGCACACAGGCACGTTCAATGTCGCCATTGACATGAGTGAAATTACCCAGTTTGGCTCCAACTTTGGCGTGACCAAGCTCACGCAAGACGGACAAACCTCAGGCAAGCTGACCGAAGTCACCATTGATGCCAATGGCACCATTCAGGGCAAATATTCGAATGGCAAAACGGTGGCCGCAGGTCAACTGCAACTGGCCACCTTCACCAACGTCCAGGGTCTGGAAGCCATTGGCGGCAACAACTGGATCAAAACCACAGCCTCTGGCGACCCCTCTTCCATCGGCGCGCCCGGCTCCGGCAATTTGGGCGGGTTGCGCGCTGGCGCCCTGGAAGAGTCCAACGTCGACCTGACCGCCGAGCTGGTCAACATGATGACCGCGCAGCGTGCTTACCAAGCCAATGCGCAAACCATCAAGACGCAAGACCAGGTGATGTCCACGCTGGTCAACCTGCGCTGATCGCGCTGAGTTTTAAACCCGTCACTGAACAGGACTTGCCATGGACCGTCTGATTTACACCGCGATGACCGGCGCCAACTCGGCGGCGCACCGCCAGGCGGTCCTGTCCAACAACCTGGCCAACGTCTCCACCAACGGCTTTCGCGCCGAGTTGTCGACCTTTCGGGCCGTGCCCGTGCGGGGCGATGGCGCCACCACGCGCGTGATGGCGGTGGAAGCCACCGCCGGTTATCTGGACCGCCCAGGCGCTGCCCAGCGCACAGACCGCGCCCTGGACGCCATGACGGCCGACAACGCCTGGTTTGCGGTGCAGGGGCTGGACGGCACCGAGTCTTACACCCGCAACGGCTCTTTTGAGGTGTCGCCCGACGGCACCCTGCTCACCAGCAATGGCCTGACCGTGCTGAGCGACGGCGGGGCGCCCATCACCGTGCCCCCTGGCTCCGAAGTGGCCATTGGGTTTGATGGCAACCTGAGTGCCAAAACCGGCAATGAGCCCCCCAACAACGTGGGCAAACTGAAATTGGTCACGCCCACAGCCGAAGACCCGCTGAAGCGCGGCAACGATGGCCTGTTTCGCGCCGCCTCGGGTGAGCCACTGCCAGCGGACGCCAATGCCCGCGTGCAGGTCGGCGCGCTGGAAGGCTCCAACGTCAACGCCATTGAAACCATGGTCGGCATGATTGCCACCGCCCGCCAGTTTGAAGCGCAGATGCGCCTGCTGCAAACCGCCGAGTCCAACGACCGCGCAGCCGGCCAACTGCTGAGCATGCAGGGCTAAGCCCCTCGCCCACCCGCCACATAACCGCACACACCGCCAAAGGACCTCGCCATGATCAACTCCCTGTGGATTTCAAAAACCGGCATGGAAGCCCAGCAAATGCAGCTGGACGTGATTTCCAACAACTTGGCCAACGTCTCGACCAATGGTTTCAAACGCGCCAACGCCGTGTTTGAAGACCTGATGTACCAAAACCTGCGCCAGGTGGGCGCCAACAGCACCGAACAATCGCAGCTGCCCACCGGGCTGCAAGTGGGTCTGGGTGTGCGCACGGTGGCCACCAGCCGCTCGTTCGCACAAGGCAATCTGCAGCAAACCAGCAACAAGCTGGATGTGGCGATCCAGGGCAACGGCTTCTTTCAAGTCACCATGCCCGACGGCACCACCAACTACACCCGTGACGGCTCGTTCCAGGTGGATTCCACCGGCCAGTTGGTGACCGCAACCGGGCTGCCGGTTGTCCCCGGCGTGACCGTGCCCGCCAACGCCACCAGCATCGCCATTGGCGGCGACGGCACCGTGACCGCGCAAGTACCGGGCACCGCCACACCGCAAGGCATCGGCACCATTGCGCTGGTGAGCTTCATCAACCCGGCGGGTCTGGACCCCAAAGGACAAAACCTCTACGCCGAAAGCCCGGCCTCGGGTCAGCCCAACGAAGGCGCCCCCGGCACCAATGGCATGGGCGCGCTGATGCAAGGCTTTGTGGAAACCTCCAACGTCAACGTGGTGCAGGAACTGGTCACCATGATCCAGACCCAGCGGGCGTATGAGATGAACTCCAAGGCCATCCAGACCTCTGACCAGATGTTGCAAAAACTGGGGCAGTTATGAACACCCTGAATTCAACCCTGCGCACACGCCGCACGGCCATTGCGCAAATTTTGCAACGCGTTGGCCTGGGCTTGGTCGTGGGCCTGGCCTTGTCGGCGTGCGGCTCACTGCCCCAGCCCGTGAGCGTCGACTTCGCCGAACCCACCAAAGTGCAAGCCATCGTGGCACCGCCAAGCGCCAACAAAGCGGCCTCGGGCAGCCTGTTCAGCAAAGTCAGCTACCGCCCCGCGTTTGAAGATGTGAAGGCCCGCGCCGTGGGCGACACCGTGACCATCCAGATCGTGGAGCGGGTCACGGCCAGTCAGGTGTCGTCCAGCACGGCCAACCGCACCACCTCCAGTTCAGCAGCGGTCTCGGCCTTCCCGGTCATCCCGGTGGGGGAACTGGCCAAATTGGCCGTAGGCACCTCGTCGGCCAGCGACTTTTCCGGGGATGGCGCCACCCAAAGCGCCAACACCTTCACCGGCTCCATCACCGCCACAGTGGCCGAAGTGCTGCCCAACGGCCACCTGGTGGTCAAGGGTGAAAAGCAGATTGGTGTCAACCAGAACGTGGACGTGCTGCGCTTCTCCGGCACGGTTGACCCGCGGGTGCTGCAGCCCGGCAGCATCGTGAACTCGACCCAGGTGGCCAACGCGCGCATTGAGTCCAAAGGCCGTGGTGCCCAGGCCGAAGCGCAAACAGTTGGCTGGTTAACACGGTTCTTTTTCAGCTTTTTGCCTTTCTAAAGCTTATGAGAATAGTGCCGAGGGGTAACTATTCATGCACACTTTCCATTCACCACACACCACCCGCCGTACTTGGCGGATGGCAGCTCTTGGGCTGATCGCCAGCCTGCTGTTGGCCGGTACTGCCCAAGCCAGCCGCATCAAGGAAGTGGCCGCCGTGGAAGGCGTGCGCAGCAATGCCCTGACGGGCTTTGGCCTGGTGATTGGCCTGGACGGCACGGGTGACCAGACCACGCAAATGCCCTACACCTCCCAGGGCCTGACCAATTACCTGCAACAACTCGGCATCACCCTGCCCGACGCGGCACTGGCCAAGTTGCAGCTTAAAAACGTGGCGGCCGTGCTGGTTACCGCCCAACTGCCGGCCTTTGCCAGACCCGGACAAGCGGTTGACGTGAACGTCTCATCCATGGGCAACTCCAAGTCGCTCAAGGGCGGCATCCTGATTTCCACCCCGCTCAAGGGCGCCGATGGCGAGGTCTATGCGCTGGCGCAGGGCAATTTGATTGTGGCGGGCGCGGGCGCGTCGGCCGGTGGCAGCAAGGTGCAAGTCAACCACTTGAGTGCCGGGCGCATTCCGGGCGGTGCGCAGGTGGAGCGGGTGGTACCCACCCCGCTCTTGGAGGGCAACAGCGTGACGCTGGGCCTGCAGGCCTCTGATTTCCAGACCGCCAAGCGGGTGGCGCAGGCCATCAACAAGCGCTTTGGCGAGGGTTCGGCCCGCGCCATGGACGGGCGCACCATTGAGGTCAATGCCCCGACCGACCCGAATGCACGGGTGTCGTTTCTGGCTGAAATGGAAGAGTTGCCACTGGAAAGCTCACGCCCCTCCGCCAAAGTGGTCATCAACTCGCGCACCGGCTCCATCGTGCTGAACCAGTCAGTCACGCTGGGCGAGTGCGCCATTGCGCACGGCAACTTGCAAATCACCATCAGCACCACCCCGGTCATCAGCCAGCCCAACCCTTTGTCCACCGGTGGCCAAACGGTGGTGGCCGAGAAAAGCAATATTGAGATTCGCCAGGAACCCGGCATGCTGATTCAGTTGCCGGCCTCCACCCAGTTGTCTGATGTGGTGCGCGCCCTGAATGCGCTGGGGGCAACCCCCCAGGATTTGCTGGCTATTCTGCAAGCCATCAAATCTGCCGGCGCACTGAATGCGGAGCTGGAGGTGATCTGATGGCTTACGACACGCAAATGCCAACGGCGTCCAACGCGCTGGCCGCGGATGCCCGCTCGCTGAGCAGCCTGAAGCTGCAAGCCGGCAAAGACACGCCGGCGGCCATCAAGGAAGCGGCGAAACAGTTTGAATCGCTGTTCATGCGCGAGCTGCTCAAGAGCATGCGCGAGGCCACCATGAAGTCCGGCATGCTGGACAGCCCCGGCGCAGACCTGGGCACCGACTTGCTGGACCAGCAGTTTGCCGTGCAAATGTCCGGACAACCCGGCGGCTTGTCAGAGCTGATTGCGGCACAACTCACCCGCCAGATGGGCGGCGCAGACGCCAGTGCCGACGACGCGTTCAAAAAAGCCGCCGCCCTGCCCATCAGCCCCATGAACCGGGCCTCGGCGGTCACGGCCTACAGTGCGCAAGCCGCAGCAGGCGCCACCGCAAGCACCCCCGTGTCGGGTGGTCAAAGCGGCTTTGTACAACGCCATGCGGCGGCGGCAGCCGCAGTGGAAAAGGCCAGCGGCATCCCGTCAAGTTACATGCTGGGCCAAGCCGGGCATGAGACCGGCTGGGGCAAACACGAGATCAAGGGCGCCGGTGGCGTCCAGTCGTTCAACCTGTTCGGCATCAAGGCCGGTGCGGGCTGGACCGGCAAGGTGGCCGAAGTCACCACCACCGAGTACGTCAATGGCGTGGCGAAAAAGGGCGTGGCCAAGTTCCGCGCTTACGACTCTTACGAAGACTCTTTCCGCGACTACGCCCGCCTGATCACCAAGTCGCCACGTTACGCCCAGGCCAGCCAGCAAACGGACTCGGCCCAGGCGTTTGCCAGCGGCCTGCAAAAAGCCGGCTACGCCACCGACCCCAACTATGCGGCCAAGCTCAGCCGCGCTATTGAGAGCACGCAACGGCTGCAACGTGCCCATGCTGTGGCGCAAAACTCATGAGCAACATTCTTAACGTCGGCACCCGTGCGCTGCAGGCCAACCAGATCGCCCTGCAGACGGCGGGCAACAACATTGCCAACGTCAACACGCCGGGCTACTCGCGCCAAAGCGTGGTCCAGCAAACGGTGGAAGGCCAGTACACGGGCAGCGGCTACATCGGCAAGGGCGTTGAAATCACGGCGATTGAGCGTAATTTCAGCGCCTACCTGACACGCCAGTCGGCGCTGGCCGGCTCCACCGCCGCCGCCGACAGCGCCCGGGTCGACAAGCTCCAGCAGCTCCAGGACATTTTTGCCGGGGGCACCAGCGGTCTGGGTGCCGCCGTGAATGACATGCTCAACGCGTTCTCCGACGTGGCCAGCGCCCCAACCGACCTGACTGCGCGTGCCGTGGTGCTGACCCGGGTGGACGAAACAGCCGCGCGCATGCGAGCGTCCTCGCAGAGCCTGGATGAGCTGCAACAAAGCGTCACCCAAGAGCTCAGCGTCAAGATTGACAACATCAACAGTCTGGCCAAAAGCATTGCCAGCGTGAATGAGCAGATTGTCCGCGCGCAGGGCAATGGCCAGCCCGCCAACGATCTGCTGGACCGGCGCGACCAACTGGTGCGGGACCTGAATCAGTTCGTGCAAACCACCTCGATTGCCGCCGACGACGGCTCGGTGGGTATCTTTTTGGCGGGCAGCCAGCCACTGGTGTTGGGCACCAAAGCCGCCTCGGTGGCGCTGGTGGCTGACGAGTTTGGGGTGTCCTCCAAAAAACTGGCCATTGTCCAGAATGGACAACCGATCACGCTCGATGAAAACATGCTGGGCGGTGGCGAGGTGTCGGGCCTGCTGCGTTTTCAGAACAACGATCTGGTGGAGGGGCGCAACCTGTTGGGCCGCTTCACGCTGGCCATCACCACCAGCATGAACAATCAGCACGCGCTGGGGCTGGATTTGGATGGCAACGCCGGCAGTCCGCTGTTTTCGACCCTGACCCTGCCCAACGGCCTGCCGGCAAGCAACAACACCGGCGGTGTGACGGCACTGGCCCTGGCTGTCACCGACGCCACAAAACTGGTGCCCACCGACTACCAGATTGCGTTTACCAGTGGGACGACGGGCACGGTGACACGGATGTCCGACAACTCGGTTTTCACGTTTGGCCCCGCCGCCACCGATGACTTTGCCAGTGCCAACGCATTTTTAAGCACCGAAGGCCTGAGCAGCAACATCACCGGCGCGCCTGCAGCAGGCGACCGCTTTTTGCTCCAGCCCTTCAGCGCCTCGGCCAGCAACATCAAAAGCGGGTTTTCGTCGCCGCGTGCGCTGGCAGTTGCCAGCCCGGTGGCGGGCAGCATGGGCACCAGCAACAGCGGCAGCCTGGCGCTCTCCAGTTTGTCGGTCGTGCAAGCCAACGCCAATCTCACAGCCACCGTCACCTTGACCTTCAACGCGGCCGGCACCATTGATATTGTGGGCACCGGTACAGGCAACCCCAGCGGCGTCGCTTACGTGCCCGGCCAGGCCATCAGCTACAACGGCTGGTCGCTGACCTTGCAAGGCACGCCCCAGCCAGGCGACACCTTCACCGTGCTGGCCCAACCTGCCGCCAACCGCAACCTCAACGCCGGTAACGCCGGCGCCATGATGGGTTTGCGCGACAAGGAAATGTTTGATGGCGCCGTGCTGAGCGACGGCTACGCGGCCCTGATTGCACAGGTGGGCATTCGCACCCAAAGCGCCATTTATGCCTCTGATGTTTCCAGCTCGATTGCCGCCAGCCTGGAAACCGATCGCACCGCCGTCTCGGGCGTGAATCTGGACGAAGAAGCGGCCAAACTGCTGCAATACCAGCAGGCCTACCAGGCCTCGGCCAAAATGATCCAGATCGCCCAAAGCATTTTTGACACCCTGATTCAGACCATGCGCTAACGGTCGCGCCCACAAGAGCACCCACTGGAGCACCCACCATGTCCGCCCCCTCATTGGCCCGCCTGGGCTCTGCCAACACCTACGACACCGCGCTGCGCAACATCAACCAGCGGCAAACCGCGCTCTCCAGCCTGCAGGAAAACCTGACCTCCGGCAAACGCGTGGTGCGCGCCAGCGACGACCCCACCAGCGCCGCCCAGGCCGAGCGCGCCCTGACCCGCCTGAGCCGCATTGCCACCGACCAGCGCGCGCTGGAATCCCAAAGCAACTCGATCGCCATGGCCGAGAGCACGCTGGGCGATGTGACCAGTGCCTTGCAGTCGTTCCGCGAACTGGTGGTGAGCGCGGGCAACGGCACCTTCTCGCAAACCGACCGCCAAGCGGTGGCGGTGCAACTCCAGGGGCTGCGCGACCAGATATTCACCCTCTCCAACCAGAAAGACACCAACGGGTTGCCGCTGTTTAGCGCCTTGGGCAGCGAACCCAAGCCCTTTGCCGAACCCGTGGCGCCGGCCACCTCTTACACGTTCAACGGCTTGCCCGGGCAGGCCAGCAGCAGCGAAGTGGCCATACCTTTTGCGCTGGATGGCGACAGTGCCTTTCTGTTTGACGCCAGCGACGGCGCCACCAGCGCCAGCTTGCTCGAAACGCTGGACAAGGCCATCGCGGACATTGGCAGCGCCACCACCAGTGCGGCGGCCGGTACGGCGGTGAGCATTGCACTGAAAGACATCGACATTGGCGCCAACCGCGTCTCCGCCGTGCGCGGCCAGGCCGGCGAACTGCTCAACCGCGCCGACCGCATCAGCGACAACCAGGAAAAGCGCGCCATTCAGGTCGAAGCTGATCGCGCGCGCGCCGAAGACCTGGACATGGTCAAAGGCATCGCGGACTTCCAGAACCAGCAAACCGGCTACCAGGCGGCGCTGCAGTCTTACGCGCAGGTGCAGAAACTCTCACTCTTCAACTACATCAGCTAGCGCCATGGGCAACGACGCGTTGAGCCAGGTGGCACTGGGCTACCAGTGCCTGTGGAACCGGCAACGCACCCTCGCCGGCGTTGCGCTCACGCTGCACCCCGACCCCAACCAGCCGGTGGACGTGCCGCAACTGCTGGGCGCACTCACGGCGGCCTGGTCGGCTGGCGCGCCCCAGTTGCTGCTCAGCACCCCGTCACCCCGGCTGCTGGCCAACCTGCTGACCCATGCCGCCGAGGTCACAAAGGCCACCACGCCAGGTCCCTGGCTGCAGGTGCCTGAGCACTTGCTGCGCGACCCCGCCGTGCTGCAGGCCATGGTGCGCGCGCACCAGCGCGGCGTAACCCTGGTGTGGCGCGGTGAGCCGGGGCGCCAGCCCAGCCCCGCGCTGGCGCCTTACTTTGCGCGCAGCCAGTTGACCCTGACCGCCGAACAAGCCCTCCGCAGTCTGCGCGCCTCACCGCGCGCCCAGGCAAACCAGCCGACACCCCGCAGCAACCCGCCTGCCCACCTAACGGCCCATTTGCCTGCCAGCCCCCTGCAGCCCGCGCACATTTACGAAGGCCTGGCCAGCCGGGCGTTGGTGGAGCACGCGCTGGACGAACAGCAGGTCTGGGCCGTGGCGGGCTGGCCAACAGAAGACGTGATGCACGGCTACCGCCAGCAACAGGTGCAAGCAGGACACAGTGCCGTGGCCGACCTGATGGAAGCCCTTGACGCCGACGACGCCATGGAGGCCATTGAGGAGCGCCTGGGTGAAGACCCGGTGTTGGCCTACCGCTTTTTGCGCTTTGCCAACTCGGCGGCGTTTGGCCTGCGCACCCAGATTGGCACGCTGCGCCATGGTCTGATGGTGGTCGGCCTCGCACGGCTGCGCGGCTGGCTGCAAGAGCAACTGCCCCACACCAGCCACGACCTGAACCTGCAGCCGGTGCGCCTGGCCCAGGTGATCCGGGCGCGCCTGATGGCCCTTTTATTGAACGCCGGTCAAGGCGATGACCTGGGCCGTGAGGTGTATGCCTGCGGTTTGTTGTCGCAAATTGACCTGTTGCTGGGCGAGCCGCTCAGCGTGGCTTTGCCCCGCATCCGGCTGCCCGAACGGGTGAGCTCGGCCATGGTGGGCCGGGCGGGGCCGTATCTGGCCTACCTTGACGTGGCGCGCGCCCTGGAATCGGCGCCTGACGCAACCAGCCGCCAGTTGTATGCGCGGCACGCCATGGCGCTGAACGACATCAACCACGCCCTGCTGCACACGCTGGCCCATGCCCGCCTGCGCAGCCCACGCGGGCTGCTGGTGGTGTGAGTTGCCATGCCGCAAGCCGTGCTTCAGCAAGACAACGGCACAGTTGATTTGGGAATGGCGTCACATCTGGGCGCGGATTTTTGAGAACACCTGCCAAAACTGCGCGTCTTGCGTGGTGCAGAAGTTGATGCGCATCAGCGTGCCGGGCTGCCGGCTGGCGTGAAACAGCGCGCCGGGCGCCAGCAGGTAGCCCTCGTCCAGCATGCGCTGCGCCAGCGCATCGGTGTCCACGCCGGTATCGACCCAGCCAAACAGCCCCGCCGGCGGCGCGGCAAAGGTGCAACCGGCGGCCAGCGCCAGCTTGACGCTGCGGGCGCGGGCCAGGTCCAGCCGGGTGCGAATGCGCTCGGCGTGGCGGCGCAACTGGCCTTGGTCAATGCACCAGGCCAAGGCTTTTTCCAGCAAGGCGGGCGTGGTCAGCGTGGCCAGCAGCTTGGTGTCCAGCAGGCGCTCATACAGCGCGGGCGGCGCGGCCATGAAACCCACACGCCAGCCAGGTGCCAAAATTTTGGCAAAACCGCTGACATAAATCGTGCGCTGCAGGCCATCCAGCGCGCACAGGCGGGTGGCGTGCTCCGGGGCCAGGTGGCTGTAGGTGTCGTCTTCCACCACATGGAAATTGTGCTGGTTGGCCAACTGCAGCACCCGGTGCGCGCTGCCAGGCGTCAGGCAAAAACCCGTGGGGTTGTGGAACACACTCACGCTCACAAACAGCTTCGGGTTGTGCAGCGCACAGTAGCGCGCCATCACCGCCAGGTCGGGCCCGTCAGCGCGGCGCGGTACCGGCAAGATGCGCATGCCCAGCGCGTCCAGCCGGGCAAACTCAATGGCCCAGCCGGGCTCCTCCACCATCACGTAATCTCCCGCGCGCAGCAGGGTGCGGCTCACCAGATCCAGCGCGTGCGTGGCCCCCACGGTGGTGATGATTTGCTGCGGTGTGGCCGCGATGTTCAGCCCGCTGAGCTTTTGCGACAAAGACTGGCGCAGCCCCAGGTCACCGGCGGGCTCACCGTACTGCAGCGAAAAGCTTTGCAGCGCGCGGGTGCTGGTCACGCGGCGCACGGCGGCGGGCATGAAGGTGGTCTCCAGCCAGTCGGGCGGGAACACGCCCATGCCCGGCTGCGGCTTGTCACTCTGGCCATGGAACATGCCGCGTATCAGCGCCGTGGCATTCACCGGCACATGCTGCGCCTGAAAACCATTTTTGGGGCCCGACTCGGCTGCCTCGCTGACTCCCAAGTCAATAGCTATTGGCCCAATAGATTCGGGGACTGGAGCCCTGTTTCTTATATAAAAGCCCTGGTTGCGGCGCGCCTCGACCAGGCCCTGGGCCAGCAACTGGTCATAGGCGGCCACCACCGTGCTGGGGCTCACGCCCTGTTGCTGGGCGCATTGGCGCACCGAGGGCAGACGGCTGCCCGGCGCCATCAGCCCACTGGCCATGCGCGCGGCCAGGCGCGTGGCCAGTTGGCCCGAGAGCGATTGCGAGGCTACCTTGACTAACATGCACGTGGCCTTTCTGCCCAAAGCGCACACCCTGTGCCAGCAGCACAGACCATACAGTTTCTGAAAATGTCTTTCAAAGTGTACTGCTGCTGTACTGCTTTCACCGATAAAGTCAACGCCATGACGCCCCACCTTGCCACCCCATGAGCCCCGCTGAACTGTCCGCCCTGCTGTTGCTGTGCACGGCATCGAGCTTCACGCCGGGGCCCAACACCACGCTCTCCACCGCGCTGGCGGCCAACCTGGGGTTCAAGCGCGCGCTCAAGTTTGTGGTGTCGGTGCCGGTGGGCTGGGGCCTGCTGTTCAGCCTGTGCGCGGCCGGCGTGGGCAGCCTGGTGCTGGCGGTGCCGGCCCTGCGCCTGGGCGTGCAGGCCCTGGGCATTGGCTATTTGCTGTGGTTGGCCTGCAAACTGGCCAGCGCCCGCACCCTGACACAGGCCGACGCCAAACAACTGCAGGTGACGTTCTGGCAAGGCGTGATGCTGCAGTTTCTCAACATCAAGGCCTGGATGCTGGCCCTCACCGTGGTGGCAGGCTGGCTGGCCGGGCGCGACGACGCCCTGGCCCGCTTTGCGATCATCCTGCCCCTGATGCTGGCTTTTGGGCTGGTGAGCAACCTGAGCTA
>CAZLRQ010000050.1:0-2646 GCA_964562035.1 uncultured Rhodoferax sp.
ATCAGTTCTTCGTCGGCCTGCACTTCGGCGGGCAGGATGGGAATGACCTTGCGGGCAACGGGTTCCTGACTGTTCAACTGATTTCTCTCAAAAGCGGGCCCGTGGCCCGGTTATCACTTACTTGGCAGCTACAACGCTGTTATTGGACAAGCCCCACACATAAGAAGCCAACACGTGGATTTGGGCCGGTGTCAGCACCTTGTCTTGCGCTGGCATTTGGTTGGCAAAACCATTGTTGATGGCAGAAATGATCGCTGTTTCACCGTAACCGTGCAGCCAGATGTCATCCGTCAAGTTGGGCGCACCCAAGGCTTGATTGCCTTTGCCGTCCATGCCGTGGCAGGCCGCGCAGGCCGCGAATTTGGATTTACCCAAAGACGCCTTGATGGAGTCGCTCGGGCTGCCCGACAGGCTCAGCACATACTGCGCCAGGTTCTTGACATCATCAGAGTTGCCCACTGCGGCAGCCATGGGGGGCATGTTGCCCATGCGGCCTTGCAGAATGGTCGTTTTGATAACGTCATGGCTACCACCGCCCAACCAGTCGTTGTCGGTCAGGTTCGGGAAGCCTTTGTTACCGCGGGCATCGGAGGCATGGCACTGCGCACAGTTGTTCATGTACAGGCGCTCACCAATGGCCATAGCTTGTGCATCTTTGGCAACCTCTTCCGGCGGCATGGCGGTGAACTTGGCGTACAAAGGTGCCACCTCAGCATTGCCCTTGTCCACTTCAATCTGGTGCTGCCCTGTCGAAGACCAGCCCAACTTGCCCTGGTAAGTTCCCAAACCCGGGTACAGCGCCAGATAGGCAAACGCGAACACGATGGTGATGACGAACAGGTAAGCCCACCATCGCGGCAAGGGGTTGTTCATTTCCCGCAGATCGCCATCCCAGACGTGACCGGTGGTGTTGTCGTGGGCGGTCATCGCCTTGGCTTTTCCGCTGAACCAAAGCAGCAGCAGGCACGCAAGAATACTGACGACGGTGATACCGGCGACGTAGAGGGCCCAAAAATTACTTGTGAAATCGCTCATTTTTTATCCTTATGGTGCGGTCTTCAGTCTTGATCGAAAGGCAGGTTGGCTGCCTCCTCGAAATCCGCCGCGTTGCGTCGCGAGTAAGCCCAGACAACAATGCCGATGAACGTGATGAACGCCGCCACGGTTGCTGCTGAACGAAGCATGTTGATATCGAGTTCCATGAACAGATCTCCTGCTTAGCGAACGGCGGTGCCCAAAACCTGCAGGTAGGCAATGACAGCATCCACTTCAGTTTTACCCTTGATCTCGTCAGCCGCAGCAGCAATCTGCGCGTCTGAGTAAGGCACACCCACTGTGCGCAAGGCCTTCATGTGCCCGGGAATGGCGGCGTGATCAACCGTGTTGGTCAACAGCCAGGGATACGCGGGCATGTTGGACTCCGGCACTAAATCGCGCGGATTGTTCAGGTGCGCGCGCTGCCACTGATCGCTGTATTTACCGCCAACACGATGCAAGTCGGGTCCTGTGCGCTTGCTGCCCCACTGAAACGGGTGGTCGTAGACAAACTCGCCTGCAACAGAGTAAGGACCATAGCGCAGCGTTTCGGCCCGGAAGGGTCGAATCATCTGGGAATGGCAGTTGTAGCAACCTTCACGCGTGTAAATGTCGCGTCCCGCCAACTGGAGAGGGGTGTAAGGCAACAGACCTTTCACGGGCTGTGTTGTCGACTTCTGGAAAAACAGAGGCACGATTTCAACCATGCCGCCAACCAGCAACACCACGAGGATCAACACGATCATCAGGAAGTTGTTGGTCTCAATCTTTTCATGCGACAAACCGCCGCTTGTGTTGTTATTTGACATGTTATTTTCTTTCTCAGGCGTGAGCAGGTGCAACAGCAGTTGGGATGTTGACCGTCACGGAGCGACCATTGGTTGCCGTTTTAACGGTGTTCCACAACATGATCACCATGCCGCCCAGGTACAACACACCACCCAGCAAACGAAGAACATAAAACGGAAAGGTCGCTTTGACCGACTCCACGAAGGTGTAGGTCAGCGTACCGTCGGTGTTGATGGCGCGCCACATCAGGCCCTGCATCACACCAGCGATCCACATCGCAGCGATGTAAATCACGATACCAATCGTCGCTGCCCAGAAGTGAACTTCAATGGCTTTCACGCTGTACATCTGCTTTTGACCAAACAAACGGGGGATCAGGTAATACATGGAACCCATGGTGACCAGGCCCACCCAACCCAAAGCGCCAGAGTGAACGTGGCCCACAGTCCAGTCGGTGTAGTGCGACAAGGCGTTGACGGTCTTGATCGACATCATGGGACCTTCGAAGGTCGACATACCGTAGAACGACAACGACACGATCAAGAAACGCAGAATCGGGTCATCGCGCAGTTTGTGCCAAGCGCCAGACAGGGTCATGATGCCGTTGATCATGCCGCCCCAGCTTGGTGCGAGCAAGATCAGGGAGAAGACCATACCAACCGACTGAGTCCAGTCAGGCAACGCGGTGTAGTGCAAATGGTGTGGGCCGGCCCACATGTAAGTGAAAATCAGTGCCCAAAAGTGAACAATGGAGAGCCGGTAGGAGTAGACGGGACGCTCAGCCTGCTTGGGGATGAAGTAATACATCATGCCCAGGAAACC
>CAZLRQ010000050.1:2746-12495 GCA_964562035.1 uncultured Rhodoferax sp.
ACCCAAACCAGCGTAATCAGGATGTCGATGGGCCACTCCAGCTCAGCGTACTCTTTGCCTTGGGTGTAACCCAATGGCAAAGAAACTGCCGCAGCCAGAATTACCAGTTGCCAACCCCAGAAGGTAAACGCCGCCAGCTTGTCACCAAACAAACGCACATGGCAGGTTCGCTGAACGACGTAGTAAGCCGCCGCAAACAGACCACAACCCCCGAATGCAAAAATCACCGCGTTGGTGTGCAAAGGTCGCAATCGCCCGTAGCTGAGCCACGAGATACCGAGATTGAGTTCAGGCCAGGTCAATTGGGCAGCAATGATCACACCAACCAGCATGCCCACGACCCCCCAAACGACGGTCATGATGGCAAACTGCCTGACAACCTTGTCGTTGTAGGTGGTTGCTAACGCGTTTGAAAATATCATTTTCACCTCTTCTTAGTTTACTTAAACCGAGTTTCCTATGGGGCGCACGGCGGCTGCTTGACCCAAATCAACCATCCCTGAGAATTCTTAAGAATCCTTCAGAATTCGCTCACCCTCAGACTCAATGTCGTCGAATTGACCACGGTAGATTGCCCACCACAGCCCGCCCAGTATGAAAAATATCAAAATTACCGACAGGGGTATCAAAAGATAGAGTATGTCCATCAAACACTTTCATGAGGCTGAACACGTTTCGAGAGTCGCATGGCATTGAGCACAACGACCAAAGAACTCAGTGCCATGCCCAAACCAGCCAGCCAGGCCGGGAGCCAACCCACCACCGCCAAAGGTACGCAAACCGCGTTGTAAAGAGCCGCCCACATCAGGTTCTCACGCACAACCCGCAGCGTGCGGCGGGCCAGAAACACCGTTTCAGTGACATCCCCAAGCTGATCCCCCAAAATGACAAAATCTGACTGCGCCTGCGCCAACGGCACCGCCCGGCCAAACGCAAACGACACATGGGCACCAGCCAGCACAGGGCCGTCGTTGAGCCCGTCACCCACCACCGCCACCTTGTGACCGGCCAACTGGGCCTGGCGTAAAAAATCCAGTTTGTCTTGTGGCGTGCAGTCGCCACGGACCGCCTTGATGCCCACCTCAGCCCCCACGCGGGCCGCGGCAACACCACCATCGCCCGATAGTAAATGAACTGAAATCCCCTCTTGCTGAAGTACGTTTACGGTGCGCCCGGCATCGGAGCGCACGTCTTCCAGCAACTCAAAAGTAGCAAGCCAGCCGTCTTGGTCGCTCAAATGGGCTTGAAGCACCGAGCCAGGTCGCGCCTCAACACCGCAAAAAACAGCCGAACCCAGGCGAAGTTCACTGACGCTACCCGGCGAGCTTTGTGGAGAGACGCGCGCCGAAACGCCTTGCCCTGCGACCTCGGCCACGGCATCGACGTGCCAGGCCTGCAGCGCCTCAGCCCCGCCAGCCGCGGCCAACAAAGCGCGTGACACCGGATGCAATGAATGCTGGGCCAAAGCGGCTGCGCGCTGAAGCGCCTGGCCCGCCGAGACGCCCGCGCGGGTTTGGGTGGCACCCAAAATCATGGCATCTCGGGTCAAGGTGCCCGTTTTGTCGAACATCACGGTGTCAATTTCAGCCAAGGCTTCAAAAGCCTCAAGTCGGCGCACCAACACCCCGCGCTGCGCCAAATTACCTGCAGCAGCCAGCATGGCGGCGGGTGTTGCCAAAGACAAGGCGCAGGGGCAGGTGACGATCAACACCGCCACAGCCACCATCAACGCGTGACCGGGGTCACGCCCCCACCAGTAAGCGCAGGCCAGCCCGGCCGCCACCAGTACGGCCACCAGGAAAGGCTTGGCAATCCGATCGGCCAGGCGTGCAATCGGTGGCTTGGTGGTGGAAGCACTCTCCATCAACGTCACAATTTGGGCGAATCGGGTGTTCGCGCCCACCCGCTCTACCCGGACTTGAACCAGGCTTGACAGGTTGTGGCTGCCGGCAATCACCAGACCACCCGCGCCGCGTTTGACCGGACGCGACTCCCCCGTAAGCAGCGCCTCATCCACCAAGGTTTCGCCTTCCAGCACTTCACCGTCCGCCGGAAAGGACTCGCCGGGCAGCACCCGGATCACATCCCCCGGCGCAACACGGCGTACCGGCACCCGGGCAAACGAGCCGTCAGGCCGCAAGCGCAACACACTGTCAGGCAGGCGGTTCATCAGCGCCTCCAGCGCGCCAGCGGTACGGTCGCGCAAGCGCAACTCCAGCCAACGCCCCGCCAGCAGAAAGAAAACAAACATGGTCAGCGAGTCAAAATAAACCTCCCGACCAAAGATGCCCTGCGGGTCAAAGGTACCCGCCGTGCTGACCACGAAGGTGATCAACATGCCCAGCGCCACCGGCAAATCCATGCTGATGCGGCGGCTCACAATGTCGCGCAACGCACTGCTGAAGAAAGGCCCGCAGGAAAACAGGATGACGGGCAAGGTCAGCACCCAGGAGGCCCAGCGCAGCAAGTGCTCCATCTCGTCAGACAAATCGCCCGGGGCGGCGGTGTAAGCGGGATAGGCGTACATCATGACCTGCATCATGCACAGCGCAGCGACCAGCATGCGCCACAGCGCCTTGCGCGACTCGTTCTTGCGGCGCTCCCGGGCAAAGGCGTCGTTGGCGGGCACGGCCCGGTAGCCTGCAGACTGAACAGCATCCAGCCAGCCCGACGGCAGCACTTGATCCGCTGACCAGACGATACGAGCGCGGTGACTGCCAGCGCTGACTTCAGCCTTCAAAACGCCAGGCACGCGCAGCAGCGCGTCTTCGATGGTCAGGGCGCAAGCCGCACAGTGCATGCCCTCGATCATCAGGTTGGACTCCCAGCCGGCCTTGAGCTGGTCGTTGGGGCGACTGAAAGCCGTCCACTCTTGCGGGTCGTCCAGCAGGCGCAAATGCTCAAGACTCGTGGCGGGCTTGAGCCGGGATGGGCGGGAAGATGTGTCGCTGGCGCCAACAAGATCAGATGGCGGGACAGAAGCGACGGTGCTGGCAGTTGACATAAGGCGCAAGCGTACCCGAGGACGATGTGAATTCAATTGACGAATATCAAGACGCCCAAGACCTGACGGGTTAAGCTGAAAAGTACCAACCTACCGGAGCAATTGATGTATCAAAAAATTCTTGTGGCCACAGATGGTTCAACTTTGTCCAAAAAAGCCGTCAGCAATGCCATCGAACTGGCGGCGCTCACTGGCGCGACGCTGGTGGCGTTGAAGGTAGTGCCCCGCTACCCGCAAAGCTACTTTGAGGGTGGTTTGGCCCTGCAGGCAGCCGAGGTGAGCCGGGTTGAAAAGCAATGGGCTGAAGAAGGTCAGGCCATCGTCGATGCGGTTCAAAAATTGGCCGAAGCCCAAGGCGTCAAAGCCAAAGGTGTGACCGTCAAATCAGACCTGGTGTCTGAGGCCATCATCGCTGCGGCCAAAAAGAACAAGTGCGACCTGATCGTGATGGCCTCGCACGGCCGCCGTGGCGTGAAACGCCTGCTCATGGGCAGCGAAACCCACCTGGTTTTGACGCACACGCACATTCCTGTGCTCGTTTTACGTTAAAAGCGGCCTCAGCCCTTATTCAGACTGGCTCAGTAGCTATTATTTTTGACACTGCATCATCATCCTGAAAGCGCTGGCGAATCTCCAGCACTTGGTCCCAGTGCTCAAAAAAGCTCGCCACACAAGCCGGGTCAAAGTGGCTACCAGCGTTGGTCTTGAGAAAGTCGCAGGCCTGCTCCAGCGGCCAAGCCTTTTTATAAGGCCGCTCTGAGGTGAGTGCGTCAAACACGTCAGCCACAGCCACGATGCGGCTGAAGATCGGAATCTCGTCGCCCTTGAGCGCATTCGGGTAGCCGGAGCCATCGAATTTTTCATGGTGGGCCCGGGCAATTTCTGCCCCTGCCTGGAGCACCCGCGAAGAACTGTCTTTGAGAATCTCGTAGCCGAAGATGGCATGCTGCTTCATGATCTCGAACTCGTCGGGCGTTAGCCGGCCGGGTTTGAGCAGAATGTGGTCTGCAATACCCACCTTGCCAATGTCATGCATGGGGGCCGCTTCCAGCAAAAGCTCCTGGTCGGCCAGCGACAAACCCAAACCGCGCGCGATCAGTTCTGAGTAGTGCGCCATCCGCAAAATATGGGCCCCGGTTTCGGGATCCCGGTACTCGGCGGCCTTGGACAGTCGCACCACCGTGTCGCGCTCGCGCTGCACGATTTCAGCCGTGGCTTTGCGCACCTCTTCGGCCAGCCAGGCCGCCTTGTCGGCCAATTTTTTGCGGCTCTCGCCCAGCGCCAGCATGTTGTGAGCGCGCGCCTGAAATTCGATCTTGTCGACCGGTTTGGTCAGAAAATCAGTGGCGCCAACATCCAGTGCCTGGTACCTGACCTGTTTTTGGTCATTGGCAGTGATCATGAGAATGGGGATCACCTCCCTGCCAGGTGTCGCGCGCAGGCGCTTGATGAACTCCAGGCCGTCAAGCTCCGGCATCATGTAATCGACGATGACCAGGTCAATGTCATGCGTCTGCGCCCACTCCAGGCCGCGCACGGCATCGGAAAACGTGCGGGACGTGCACTGCCCCATCTTCTTGATCAAGGCCTCAAACAAGATTAAATTGATCTCAGTGTCGTCAACGATCAGCACCTGATAAGTCATGGCAGAAGGGTCCTCGGGAATCATGGGTTGCTGTTTTTGTGCTTGAACGCCGCCAGGAGCTGGTCAACCTCAACCACCAAGGCCGAAAGCCGCCCACCCAGGCCGTCGGCCACCTGTTCGTTGGACTGTTTCTCAATGGCCTGCGCCAAATCGACAGCCGGGCGTGCGCCAAACATGGCAAACGTGCCCTTCAGGGCATGCGAAACATGCATGACCGACTTCAGGTCGCCCACCGCCAATGCCTGCTGCATTTTTTTCAAATCCAGCGGCCACTGCTCAAGGAAGACCTCTTCAATGATTTCAACCATCTCCTGGTCGGAGGCCATGAGCGCTTGCAGGTAATCAAAACTTGAAGGGTTCGCTGGAATGGGGGCAATAGGAGTCATGGATGGGCCTGTTTCTGGCGCGGGTTGGGTGATGGCGTCAGGCAGGTACTGCGCCAGTATGCGTTGCAGTTCTGCGATTTCAATGGGTTTGGACAAGTAATCATCCATGCCGGCGGCAATGCATTGGTCGCGGTCGCCCTGCATGGCGTTGGCCGTCATGGCCACGATGGGGGTTCGGGGCCCGTGCTCGGTCTGGCGAAAGCGCCGTGTGGCCTCCAGGCCGTCCATGACCGGCATCAGCATGTCCATCAGGATCAGGTCAAAACGACGCTGCGCCAATGCATCCAGGGCCAATTGCCCGTCACCAGCCACCGTCACCTGGTGACCCCATCGGCTCAGCAAGGCAATGGCCAGCTTCTGGTTGACCGGGTGGTCTTCCACCAGCAAGATATCCAGGGAGGCTTGCGCATCTCGCAAGACATGCCGGGTGACCAGTTCCGCCGGGCGCGAGGCGGGTGCGCGCAGCACCCGCAGCAACACCTTTGACAACTCGTCACGGGTGAACGGCTTGGACAGGTAAGCCGCAAAGCCGACGTCCCGAGAGCGCTGTGCGTCACCCTTTGAGCCCGCGGACGACAACATCACCAAGGTCAAATCCTGGGCGTCCGGCAAAGCCAGCAGCTGCTCGGCAGTCACAAAACCGTCCATGTGGGGCATGTGGGCGTCGAGCAAGACGAGGTCAAAGGCACGTCCCTGCTGCGCCTCGTTCTTGACCATAGCCAGGGCTGACTCGCCGGAGGCCACGGCGGTGGCCTGGGCCTCCATGCTTTCCAGCGCGCGAACCACCACAGTGCGATTGACTTCGTTGTCATCCACCACCAGCACGCGCAGATTGCTCAAATGAACCTCTTGCGACAGCGCGTTGTTTTGCAGGTCAGTTGCCAAGCCCATTGAAAACTGAAATTCGCTGCCGCGCCCCACTTCACTGCGAACAGTGATAACCCCACCCAGCGCCTCAACCAGCCGGGCGGAAATCGACAGGCCCAAGCCCGTCCCGCCGTAACGCCGGGTGATGGTGCTGTCTTCCTGGGAGAACGCCTCAAAGATGGATTCCAGTTTGGCAGCTCGAATGCCAATGCCAGTGTCAGAAACGGTGAAACTGACTTCGCAGTGGTCGGCCGCGGTCGATAGCAGCGACAGGCGCAACACCACTTCGCCGTGCTCGGTGAACTTGATGGCGTTCCCGATCAGGTTGATCAATATCTGGCGCAAACGCCCGGGGTCGCCCACCACCGCCATCGGCACATTGGCGTCAATGTCGCACACCAACTCCAGGCCCTTGGCGTGGGCCCGCATGGCCAGTGCCCGGAGCATTTCACCCACTGTGCTGCCGAGGTTGAACGGGATTTTTTCAATCAACAACTTGCCGGCTTCGATCTTGGAGAAGTCAAGAATGTCATTGATCACCGTCAGCAGAGACTCGGACGATGATCTGACGATGTTCAGGTAATCGCGCTGCTCAGGGGTGAGGTCGGTTTCCAGCGTCAGCTCGGTCATGCCGATGACGCCATTCATGGGCGTGCGAATTTCGTGGCTCATGTTGGCCAGAAAATCAGATTTGGCCCGGTTGGCGATTTCAGCCGCTTGCTTGGCTTTTTCCAGCTCGGCAGACACTTGTTTGGCCGCCGTCACATCGGCCATGTAGCCGTTCCACACTGTGCTGCCATCCGGTTGGCGTTTGGGCCGCGATTCACCATGCACCCAGACCACGTCGCCCGTGAGTTTGTGGTGAATGCGGTAGTCGATTGAAAAAATGTCGCCTGTTTGGGCCGACTGGATGATGGCGTCGGCCATTTTGGTCCGGTCATCGGGGTGAATCAGATCAAACAGGGTCTGCACATTGCCCATCACGGCCTCTGCAGTCAGCCCGCTGATGGCGTAAACCGCATGGCTGAAAAACGGCGCGCTATGTTGCCCATCGGGCCCAAGCGAATACTGGTACACCGCCACGGGGATGTTCTCCGTCACCTCCCGCAAGCGGTCCACGGCGTCTTTGAGCACCGTGACGTCCTGCCAGATGCCGGTGAACACCGTGGCGCCATGGGCCGTCAGCTCGCGCTCGGGAATGACTTCAGAGCGAATCCAGCGCAGGCTGCCATCAGGCATCAGCACCCTGAACTCATCACCCCAGGGTTCCCGGGCGAGCGCCGCCGCGTGAATGCCTTTGAGAAACCGCTCCCGGTCCTGGGGCACGATTTGGTTCACTGCCAGCGATCCATCCGCCAGCAGCGCATGACGGTCCAGGCCTCGCACCTGGCTGTAGCGTTCGCTCACAAAGGTGTAGCGAATTTGGTCCGGGCTCACCTCGCTCTGGAACACAACGCCTGGCACCGCATTGGTGATGCGACTGAGCCGGGCTTTGGTGGCCTTGAGCGCGGTCTCCATGAGCTTGCGCTCGGTGATGTCAGTGCGAATCGCCACGTACTGATTGGGAATGCCGCTGTTGTCCATCAGCGGAACAATGGTGGCCTGCACCCAATACAAATCGCCGTTTTTGGCGCGATTGCAAATCTCGCCATGCCAGACTTCACCTTCAGTGATGGTGCGCCACAGGTTGGCAAAAAACGACTTGGGCTGAACGCCGGAATTGATGACCCGGTGGTTCAAGCCAAGCAACTGCTCTCTTGAATACCCACTGATCTCGCAAAACTTGTCGTTGGCGTAGGTAATTTCTCCCCGCGCATTGGTGATGCTCACGATGCCATGTTGGTCGAGGGCAAATTTTTGCTTGGCCAGGTCACTCAAGGCAGCTTGCAGGTCGCGCTGACTGTCTTCGCGTTCGCGCACCAGTTCGGACATCAGGCGCGAAAGTGACTCCAGGGTGTCATCGACCACCGGCGCGTCGTCGGCATCCAGGGTCTGCATCAAGCCTTGGGCGGTTTCACGCAGGGAGTCCATGGCGCGGGTCCGGCTGGCCAGTTCCTGCCGCATGCGATCGTTGGCGTGGGTCAACTCGACCGAACTGAGCTGCAGGCTGCGGGTTTTCAGATCGAGGTCGCGGTCGTTTTGTTGGTAGGAGTCGTCGACGCGTGCAAAAAATCCGTCCAGCCCCGCCAGCAACTGGCGCGCTGCGGGCGAGGCACCTGCGCTCAGGGCCAGGGCCTGCAGCTCTGCCAAAACGGCAGGCAATTGCGACTCATCTGCACCCAGCAGGCGCTGCGTCTGGCGAACCAGTAATTTATGCATGCGTTAGGTCGGTGATGCGCCGGGTCCAACTGCAGCCTCGGCTATCAGTGTCACCGTCATGGTCTGGTTGTGGAGTTTGCAGTCGGTGTGTGCCGTCAGGGGGCTGATCTCACCATTGGAGTAAAAGCCCGCCAGCACACTGCGCTGGCCAAAAACGGCACCCACTGCCTCCACCTCTTCATCCACGCGCCCGCCCATGACCAGCTTGCGCCCCACGCAGCTCACCAGCAGTGCCAGACTTTGCCCCGGCCCTGAGAGGCTGATGTGTGCGGCCTTGGCTGCCGCCTCGGCACCATCCACCAGTGCGTCGGTGCTGGCGTGCATCAGGCGCAGGTAACCGGCCGGGTCAATGTCACCGGCGAGTGTCAAACTGCCATCGGCCTCGTTGACCGCCAAAATGGTGCGAATCACGCCCACATCGGTGTGGTCACTGCCCAGCATGGCAAAGGGGAACAACAGGCCAGAGGCCGGCAAATCTTTGGCGTGCTCGCCCAGGTAGCGTTTGTAGACCGCCAGAGCGGGCTCGCCATCCAGTTCAAACAGCACATTATTGGCACAGCGCGTGACCTTGCGGGCGGGTCCGAAAGGCTGCCAGCCACCAAAAGAACCATGTGAGAAGCTCAGGGCTTCGCCATACAGGCCAACACACACCAAGTGGTTGTTATGCACACCGGTGTTGTCCAGCACCCAGGTTTCACGGAACGCCGCCGCATCGCCCGCCAAACCACCGGTCAGGGGAATGGTGTGACCTAACACTGAAGTCATGCCGGTTATCAGGGCGCTGCCGTTGATGGCAACACCTTGCCCCAGCAGCAAGACCGCCCGCAAACCCGCTTTGGGCAACTGCTGCGCCAGGCGCTGGCCCGCGTCGTGCGAGTCCGCCATGTCAAACAAGGTGGTCGAAGCCGTTTGCAGACGCGTGCGCTCAAAGCGCACCGCCGTGACCACACAGCTGTCGTCACTCACCCCTTGGGAAGATATTTCTCCTGCAGTGGAGCAGCCCATGCGGATGGCATTGGGAAACAGCTCGGCCAATGTCGCGGCCACGGGGGGCAGCAAGGCAATGGCACCAAACACCAGAAGCAAATCTGGCTGCAAGGTTGCCAACGCCTGCAGGTCTTGCAACGCCTTGTTTTTGTCATTCAGAATGACTTGTTTAACCTGCATGGAGTCTCCAACGACGCGCTAGGGGATGTTGATATTACAACCCCGGCTCGGGGTCATATTGCTGACGCAACAGATTTTTCTGCACCTTGCCCATGGCGTTGCGCGGCAGGATGTCCACCACCACGCAGCGTTTGGGCACCTTGAAGTTGGCCAGGGTGGCTTTGAGGTGCGCCAGGATGTCGCCAGGCACCAGCACCGCACCAGGTTTGGCCGTGACCACCGCCACACCCACCTCACCAAAATCAGCATGCGGTACGCCAACCACAGCGCTTTCGGCCACACCGGGCAAGGCGTTGATATAGCCCTCGATCTCGGCGGGGTAGACGTTGTAGCCGCCGCTGATGATCAGGTCTTTGCTGCG